>NZ_JAUBWA010000003.1:59923-122309 GCF_036702825.1 Microcoleus sp. A003_D6
TATCTTTTGTGGAACGGCTTTTATGAACAGGCAAGATGCCTGTTCCACAAGAACAAAATTTATCTTTTGTGGAACGGCTTTTATGAACAGGCAAGATGCCTGTTCCACAAGAACAAAATTTATCTTTTGTGGAACGGGCATCTTGCCCGTTCTTGAGAATGGTGCAAAATTCGTCCTAAACAACTATTTCAAACTCGCCGCAGCAACTTTAATCGGTTCGAGCAATTCTAACGGCAAATGCAGCATATTCAATTGAGTGCTATCTGCTGCTTTCCTTTCCGGATCTGGGCCGTGATAATCGCTGCCACCAGTTGCCAGCAAACCGTAATGCAGACACAAATCTTTCAACTTTTGGATTTGGCTGGAACTGTGGGTGGGATGGTATACTTCAACTCCCATTAAACCAGCATCTACTAATTCTTTTAAAACTTCCTCCACAGCGCCGCCGCGAAATAAATAAGGGTGAGCCCAAACTGGTACTGCGCCACAACTTTTTAGTAAATCAATGCCTTCGACGATCGAGAATTTCTCGTAATGCACGTAAGCCGGGCCGTCATCTCCCAGCCAGCGATCGAATGCTTCCCGCGATGATTTCGCGTGACCGGCTTTTACAAGTGCAGAGGCAATATGAGGCCTTCCCGGTGCCATGCCTGGGGATGTTTTTGGCAGTTCGATCGCGTATCCCATTGCTGCTAACTTTTCGACCATTTCTTGCGATCGGCGAAACCTTCCTTCCAGGCGATCGTTCAAAGGAACTTGCAACTTATTGGCATCGGGATAAAAACCTAAAATATGCAGCGAACGGCCGTTGTGAACGGTGCTGAGTTCGAGTCCGGGGACTATTTCGATACCGTGCAAAGCAGCGGCGGCGAAGGCTTCATCCCAACCCGACATCGTATCGTGATCGGTGACAGCCAAAGCGCGAACCCCCGAAGACGCGGCGGCGGCTACGAGTTCGGCAGGGGTGAGAGTGCCGTCGGAATAAGTCGTGTGACAGTGGAGTTCTAGCATTTTTTCTGGTCAGTTAAAGTCTGCGAAACCTGCAATTATTCCCCTCTCTCATGTGAGATAATATATCGTGACTGCGATCGACAACTTTTTGGGTGATTTCAATCTGTTACCTGTAATAAGTTGTCGCGCATTTAATTGGGAGATTTATGTTTATTAAAAGCGTGCGTGGGGTGGGCATCTTGCCCGCCTTTTTAGTTAAACTTAGATGCAGAACAGCTTAGCTATTTCTTAATTTCTCGCATTGGGTGAAGGACACCCTCTGGCAATTTGGTAGGAACCGGCGATATTTCAATACTTTGTATGTTGTGAACTGGGATAACTACCAGTTTATCTGCCAATTCGAGAATTATCGGGTCTGCCGTCAACATTTTGTGCAGGCGAGTGCCTAAAGTTGCTTGCTCTCCTACTGTTCCCTCTGGTGCAATGAACTGGAAGTATTGCTGTTTGCCGTTGGTAAAGTGGATTGTCAGATCGATATTTCTTTCTTGGTTGGTTGCTTGCATATTTTTTTCCTCTAAGAGTCGATCGGGACTTCGCAAAATTAACAATAAATCAAAACGGGCGATCGCAGCACTGTTGCAAAGCTTTTGAGAAAACCAGCCTGTCGGTACGAAAGTCCGGTTACTGCTAATTTTATCACAAAAACTGTACTGAAAGTTGCCAACTTACCCAGTATACAATTGGCAGTCGCGCGGTCTTCGCTCCTGAATGCGCGAGATCCTTCGCTAGCAATATTTGGTCGATCGGGCTTTCTTCTATGCCAGTTGGCAAATTGGCTCAATTAAGCCTCTGCTGCGAGTTGACCTCAAAGCGCTCTCAAGTTATACAGCAGCGGCACTTGAGCGCTTTGGGGTCAATGTTTTTTTCTTGTGGGAACTGTGGAGGTTGGGATTGTGGCATTCTGCTGTCACTGCGGTAGAGGATTTTTTTATAAATTAATAACATAACATTCAGGTACAGCTTATGAAATCCACACTTTGTTTTCCCGAAACTTCTATTCAATCTAACACCGTTACTGTTAACAATAATGCTATTGAATCTTGTATTGTTGCAGCTTGGATTGATTTAGTAGGAGGAGACTTTGATAGATTGGGAGGAGATGATTGGCTTCCCTTGTGCGGCGACATTGATGACGGCGAAATTTATCGGGAATGGTTTTTGTGGCAAGACAGCGAAGTGACTCAAGAGTGGGAAGCTTACGATCCAATTACTAATTATCGAGTTGTGGCATCTAGCCGAGAAATGATGATTTCTAAAATTGACCAAATAGAAGATTCCAGAACAATTTAGTTGAGCGGGAGAAGGTTAAATCTTGATTTTCAACTTTAATAAAAACTCTGTAAACAAACCCGGTCTCTCCCAAACACAAAGAAACCGGGTTTTTCCGTTCCAAACTATAGGTTTGGGTTGACTTCCAATGACCCAACATAATAATTTATGTCGCTACTGCTTTTTGCTTTTCTCGCTCTAATTTGCGCTGCTTCAATGCTGCAAGATTTTGTTTAATCGTGTCGATCGCAAATCCAGCCCCCTGCTGTTGGTATAATTCGCTGGCACGGATCAAATCTGCAACAGCCTCCTCATCCGATCGCAAATTCGCACAAGCCAAGGCGCGATTGTGGTAAGCTTCTGCTAAAGTTGAAACTTGTTCTACAGCGCTGGTAAATTTATCTTTTGCTTTGCGGTACTTTCCTGACTGATAAGCCTCAATTCCTTGTTGAAAATAAACGGAAGCCTTACTGCCGCTGTCGGTATCTGGAAATTCTGGGTAAGTTAAAATTGGTTCTTTAAAGAGTACAGAAATGCTGCCCTTGCCGAAGTAAGCCCAAGTCATTGTTCCAAACCCAATCCCCAGCACGAGGGCAACAATTACAGACAGAGCAATAAAATTGGTGAGTTCCATAGAGCAATATTTGTTGTATTAGAATATGATAAGTTAATTTCTAACTTCTGGAACAATGGCTGGGCGGATTTACCTCAACTGGAAAGGCTTTTTCGGGTCGCTAGCTTTAGTATTGTCGATCGGCTTAATTACTGCAACTGCAAGTTCTGACGCAGCAACCAAGGCGCAAACTCAAGCAGGGTGGCAATTGTTGCAGCGGGATGAGACGGGGTTGGTGGTAGCAATGCGACACGCGATCGCCCCAGGCACCGGCGATCCTGCTAACTTTAAGTTGGGTAACTGTTCCACCCAGCGCAATTTATCAGCACAAGGAAGAACCCAAGCCAAGCAAATTGCAGCCGAATTTCGCAACCGCAACATCAAAGTTGCCAGAGTTTTATCGAGTCAGTGGTGTCGGTGTTTGGAAACAGCAAAACTGATAAATTTAGGCCAAGTCGAACCGTTCCCAGCACTGAACTCGTTCTTTAGCGACAGCAGCAAAGAAGCCAGACAAACAGCCACCCTCCGCAAATTAATTGTTGACAACCGCAACACTAAAGGCGCGATAATTCTGGTAACTCATCAAGTAAATATTACCGCGATTACTGATATTGTACCGCAAAGCGGCGAAGCTGTAATTCTCAAAGGATCTGGACAAGGTAAAATCCAAATAGTCGGACGCATTGGAGGATTTTAAATAAATAAAAAGTTATAATATTAACAATTCCCCCTTACCAGAAATAATGGGTTTAAAGCCCAAAGCCCGATCGGGATAAATTAAAAGAAGACTATTTATTACTGCAATCCTCTTCCTTCCAGGTAGAGGTTGCTATAAAGCGGTCAACTGTCAACTGTCAACTGTCAACTGTCAACTAAATAATTACCAATTTATATGAGTTTCCAATACAGCGCCGCCTTAGTGACTTTAGCAGACCTTGATAAAGAAGTTCTTGTTAAATTTTACACAAAATTTCTCGACATAGAACCAAACCCTTACATTCCCAATACTTATGCTGAATTTAAACTACCCGGCTTAAGACTCGGCATATTCAAACCCAAAGATTCCCACAAATCGGAATTTGCCAATCGAGCAAAAACAGGCATGAGTTTGTGTTTGGAAGTCAGCGATATCGAAACTGCGATCGCCCGAATTTGGGCTTTAGGTTATCCGCCCAGCGGAGAAATTATCAAAGCTTCTCACGGTCTAGAAATCTATGCCTTCGATCCTGCCGGGAACCGCATAATTTTACATCAACCCATGAGAATCTAGGATGATGGCTAATGATTTGTGAACTCTCAATCTTCTCTTCTCTTCCTTCGCGTCTTCGCGGTTCCTTCAAAAAAACATCTAGTTCACAACCTGCTGAGGATTGCTATATAAGTTCTGCAATTGCTTCACGACTTTCGCAATGAGATTGTAAAACCAGCCTCTACAAATCAAAACTGCCTTAACTATCTAATCAGTTCAGCAAAACTATAAAAACTGATAATTAATAACAACAAAGCTGTCAGGTGAGTTAGCTGAAATTGAGGCTGCGGGCCGAGGGATTCCCGCACCAAAATTGAAAAAGACGAACCAATTATATAACTCAAAGAGAGCGTTAAATACTGCCACTGCAATGTTACACTCCACAGCCCGAGCAAAATCATCGCCAAAGTCAACATTACCAACTCAACAAAGCGAGGCGGATTGTGCTGAGTAGACAGAATCAAAGTGTCCAACCAATATTGCCAAGGTCTCATGTTTTAGCGATCGAGCTTTTGGATTTAGCCTTCTAGCTTAACCTACGATCGCCATTCAGTTTGTTGCTGCAAACACCTTAAAGCCTCCGCCGTCTCAACCTGCGGAAATTGCCCGTAAAAGCGACTGACACTGTAAAAAGGGTGAGGAGTCTCCAGAACGATCGCCTTATCGCCCATTTGGGTTAAAAATCCCATCAAATCTGCCGGGGCGACAGGCGCGCAAATCCACAAAGCCGCCGGTTGCTGCGACTCCAAGGCCTTAGCCGCCACAGCCATCGTCATCCCCGTAGCAATGCCATCGTCCACCACAATCGCCAAAGCCCCCGCCGCGCTGACATTGGGGCGTCCAGGAGACAAATCCGCCAGCAGAGATTGAGCATTATTTTGGGCCACGGGTAGGGCTGATTTTTGCAAGCGCAAATTGTGCTGCTTTTGCTTTTGCCAGAGAACGTGGCCGTCAGCAGTTGCAGCCCCGATCGCCAATTCTAAATTATCTGGGCGAGTAATTTTCTTGGCGACAACAACATCCAAAGGACAGCCCAAGCGGCGCGCAATCGGCACAGCAACGGGCAAACCCCCGCGCGGCAAGGCATAAACAATCGGTTTAACAGCCTCCTGTGCCGTTAAATTCAACTTGCCGAGCTCGTCCAGAACTGCCTCTGCCAGTTTTTCGCCAGCATCGGCGCGATCGTCAAAAAACGGGTTAGAGAACATATTTTTGCCTGTACGAGCTCAACGAAATAATTGGAGATTGTGCCATCGACAGCCTCGCATACAAGCTTCTAGCCAATCTCAAATCACCAAACCCGATCTAAACTATAAACTCTAGACTCAACAAAATCTCTCTAATTGTAAAATATATGTCCAGTGACTTGCAACTGAGCCTTTTTGACAACAATCAAAGTGCCGCCTTCCAAAACGACTCAATCCCAGCAAATGCCAAAATTCCCATTCCTCCGGGCACTTATCAAAATATGGAACAAATCGGCGAGCACTGCAACCGCTGTCACCGCTGCGAATTGGGCAACAGCCGAACCCACGCCGTCATCGGGCGCGGCAATCCTCAAGCCTCAATCTTGATTGTGGGAGAAGCGCCCGGACAAAACGAAGATGAAACCGGATTACCCTTTGTCGGGCGATCGGGCCAACTGTTAGATAAGATTTTAGAATCCGTAGGATTGAGTGCAGAAACCGACGTATTCATTGCCAACGTCATCAAATGTCGCCCTCCCAACAACCGCCCTCCGACAGCAAAAGAAATCGAAGCTTGCAAACCTTACTTGCTAGAACAAATTCGCATCTTAGACCCCAAAATTATTTTATTAACCGGTGCAACAGCCCTCAAAGGTTTGCTAAGCGACAAGCGACCCATTAGTAAAATCAGAGGTCAATGGATTGAATGGGAAAATCGTTGGTGTATGCCGATTTTTCACCCATCATATTTGTTGCGAAACCCCTCGCGCGAACCGGAAACTCCGAAATGGTTTATGTGGCAAGATATGCAGGCGATAAAAGCAAAATTGGATGAATTTAAAACGGTAACATAATCAAAAATCACGCCTTATATCATCTCCGGTAAACCGCAATACTTGTAGGGGCGGGTTCACCAACAATCTCGGGCTCAAACCAACAATCTCATAAACCCGCCCCTCATCACAAATTCGCACCAAATAAGAATTAGAATCATGGTTTTATCTAATATTTTCACCGCAACCCCCATCAATAGAAAAGAAATTTCTCAAGAACTCTTAGACATTGAAAATAAACAACGAACCAATCCCCTCCCTTGGAAAGGGCAATTTTCCCCCCAGTTTGTCGAAACTTTGATTAATAAATATGCTAATCAAAAAAGCGTGATTTTTGACCCATTTTTAGGTAGTGGAACAGTTTTATATGAAGCAGGAAGATTTGGAATAGAAGCCTACGGAACAGAAATTAACCCAGCAGCTTTAATCCTAGCTAACATTTATAAATTCATCAATCTTTTGCCAAGACATCGAGAAAACTATATCAATTGTTTTTTAAATCGGCTGCACACAGAAATATTTGAAACAATGCCACTTTTCCAAACAATCAAAAAAGATGTAACCCAAGATTATATAATAGAAAAAGTGGTAAAATTAGCAGGTGATGCAGAACAAGAGTGCATTAAAATTCTACATGAAGCATTAGTTATATTGCTAGATTTAGACAAGAAAGAAGTTACCTACTCAAGAATTTTCACTATTGCGGAAAATATCGCTGCTTTTGTGCTGAAACTGCCCTATAGCGAAAAACCGATAAATGCCTACAACGCCGATGCCAGAAATATTCCCCTAGAAAACTCCAGCGTCAACCTTGTGATCACCTCTCCCCCTTATATCAATGTATTCAACTATCATCAGCAGTATCGCGCTTCTACTGAAGCACTAAACTGGAAACTTTTAGAGGTAGCAAAATCTGAATTTGGTTCAAATCGCAAACATAGAAGTAATAGATTTTTAACTGTAATTCAATATTGCTTAGACATTGCCTCTACTTTGCAAGAATTGTTAAGAATATGTAGCCATGAAAGTAGGATAATATTTGTTGTCGGTCGAGAATCAAATATTAGAGGCACTCCTTTTTTTAACGGAGAGTTAGTGGCAGAAGTCGCTAGTCAAGTATTGGGTATTAGTTTAGATATCCGTCAAGAAAGAAGTTTTGTGAATCGCTATGGCAAAACGATTAAAGAAGATATACTGCACTTTGTAAAGCTAGAAAATCAACCCTATTATTTTGCATTACATCAAGCACGAACTCTGGCAAAAGAAGCATTAGAATCAGCTTATTCCATAGCGGATGAAGAAGTGAAACCTGAAATTAAAGATGCTATTGATAAGGCTGAAAAAGTACAACCTTCACCTTATTTTGATAGGCATAATTCTCGAAAACCCATTGAAACAATTCACCAAAAAGCAGAACTTTATGTTTAATTTACCTAAACCACATGGGGAAAAACTAGCAGCATTGCTCAATAACGATAAACTACCTACTACAGAGAAACTGCGTGTTGAACACGCAATCGAACACTATAACCAATGGTTAGAAACCCTTAAAAACATAAGTGGTGATTTGAAAGTCGTGCCAGAAATGGTATCTCATCTAACATCTTATAAGCGATACATTGATGTTGAACTAATTTTTGACAGTAATACTGATTTTTTATACCGTCAAAAGGGGCAATTAAAACTCGACAATTCAATTATAGAGGAATTTATACCTATCTTAGTTACAACCGTCTTTGCAGATTCATTAAAAGACAAAGAACTATCCTTTGGCCCCACACAATGTTTTTCATCACTACGATTTGAGTCAAGTTTGAAAACAAGTCCACCGGGGGCGGGATGAGTATTCGATCCAAAGATCAAGATTTTGCAATAAGTAGAAAAATCTTTTTGAAAGCTTCTCACAATCGAGATTTTAATGATAGTATTTCCCGCGAGGCAAATATTGCTTATGTTGCGGCTGAGTGTAAAACAAATCTTGATAAAACCATGTTTCAAGAGGGCGCTGCAACCGCCCTTGATGTAAAATTGAGTGTGCCAGGAGCTAAGTATTTTTTACTATGTGAATGGCTTGATATGTCACCAATAAGCTCATCACTTACAGCTATTGATGAAATTTTAATTCTTAGAAAAGCCAAGCGGTTATCGTCTAATATAAGAAGTGCTTTTAGTACAGCAAAGGGAAGAAATAAAAATCGAGTTTTTTTTGTAAACCATCTCGATGATAATCCCTTCGCACCAGCAGTTTTTATGAGGTTTTTAAGTGAAATTGAAAAGATGATTTGCAAAGATGAACTAGATGAAAAAGATGTGTTTCAAGGGGATATTTTTAATTTTAAGGATTTTTTTAATCCTTCGTTCTATCTTCTCCTTTTGCACGACAATCTCGCAACCACAAACGAATCGCCTCAGCAATTGCGCTTTCACTATCTTGACCTAATAAAGGACGAACATCCACCGCAGTACCAAACCTAGAAACAATTTTTACTAATTCCCAACCGTTCTCCGTTTTAGTTAAAAACAGCCAGTGATATTGCTGAATCTCGACTCGCTGTCCCCCGCGATACTGCCGTTCCAAAGTAGTAATAAAAACTTGAGTGGCCTTTTCAGGAAGCGCATCTTCAAAATTTAAAGGTAACGGTTCAAACTCCGGGCGACCTGCTAAAATTATTTGAGGCAGCACGTAACCGGGCGGTGTGTTTTTGTTAGAAGAAAAGTGCGATCGCACAATTACGCGATTAGCATAACTCGGCAAATCTTGCAACAGGCGATCGACTAAAGTTTCTAAATCAGCGGGACAGGGCGATCGCGCTAACAAACCATACCGACTTGCATTGATACTGTTAGTATGATTTGTAGCAAAATTAACTGCCAAAGTCGGACTTGGAACCGCAGATGTTAGCAGATAAACACAGATGAACGCTGATGGGATTTTATCTGGGTTCATCGGCGTTCATCTGCGGTTAAAAAACACATTCATATTGTTATCCCAACTCTTCACAAATACGGGTAAAAGCCGCCACCGGATCGGGCGCAGCAGTAATTGGCCGCCCAATCACCAGATAATCCGCACCAGCTTTCAAAGCCGCCTTCGGAGTCATCGATCGCCTTTGATCGCCCCCATCGGCCCATTTCGGACACACACCGGGACAAACTAACAGAAAATCATCCCCGCAACTCATTCTTAACTGTTCCACCTCTTGCGGAGAACAAACAGCCCCAGCTAAACCCGTTTCCTTAGCCAACAATGCCATGTGCAAAGCAAATTCCGGCAACTCCAAAGGTATTTTCAACTCAAAAGCCAACTGTCGCGAATTCAAACTCGTCAATAGAGTAATTGCAATCAACTTAGGACTCGGTTTATCCACAGCCGCCGCCCCTTCAGTTAAAGCCAACTGTGCCGCTTTCAAAGCATCTTTACCACAAGTAGAATGGATAGTCAATAAATCCACATTGTACTTAGCAGCAGCCCGACAAGCACCAGCCACAGTATTGGGGATATCGTGAAACTTCAAATCGAGAAAAATCCGCTTTTGCCGCTGTTTTAAAATTTCCAAAATCCCCGGCCCGGAACTCACAAATAGCTCTAAACCGACTTTCCAGAAAGATACATCGGGGAGTCTGTCGAGAAGTGCGATCGCCTCTTCTTGACTCGAAACATCCAAAGCAACAATAATTCGATTATCAGCGTTCATCAGCGTTCATCTTCAGTATTCATCTGCGGTTAAAAAAGAGATTCAAGACACCAATCGCACAAACTTATTTTTCCCGACTTGCAAAACCTTACCTTCCAATTCAGCAGGTGATTCAAAGGTGAGGTTAACATCAGAAACTTTATCGCCCTCCAACTTCACCCCGCCGCCCTGCATCAACTTCCGCGCATCACCGCTGCTTTTACAAAGCCCGCTAGCACTCAGAATATAAAACAACTTAGCCGGAAACTGCACACTTGCCAAAGAAAACTCCGCTACAGCATCAGCTTTTCCCGCAGCACCTTTAACCAGCGCAATTGCATCTTGTTGTGCGCGATCGGCCGCTTCCTTCCCCCGATACTGGCGCACCACATCCACAGCCAAAAGTTTCTGTTTTTCTCGCGGATTTTCGGGCAATTCATCAAGCGACAAATCTGTCAATAGTTCAAAATATTGGGCGATCGAGCGATCGGCAATTTTCTCCAACTTAGAATACATAGTCAGCGGGTCTTCCGACAAACCTACATAATTATTCAAAGACTTCGACATCTTCTGCACGCCGTCAGTCCCGATCAAAATCGGCATTAGCAAACCAAACTGCGGTTTCATCCCGAAATGCCGCTGCAAATCTCTCCCCACCGCAATATTAAATTTTTGGTCAGTTCCGCCCAACTCCACATCCGCTTCCAAAGCCACCGAATCGTAACCCTGCATTACTGGATACAGAAACTCGTGCAGGAAAATCGCATTTTCCTGCTGCATCCTGTTATCAAATCCCTCTTTAGCGAGCATCTGCTGCACCGTCATCGTGCCTAGCAGTTCCAAAATCTTCGCCAAGTCCAATTTTGACAACCACTCGGAGTTATAGCGAATTTCCAAACGCCCGGGGGTGTCAAAATCTAGAATCGGACGCACTTGGTCTAAATAAGTTTTGGCATTTTCCGCCACTTGTTCGGCTGTCAACTGGCTTCGCATCTCGGACTTTCCTGTCGGATCGCCAATTCTTGCGGTAAAATCTCCGATGAGCAGTACGGCTGTGTGACCGGCATCCTGAAAAGCTCGCAGCTTGCGGACGCAAATGCTGTGTCCCAAGTGAATGTCACTCCCTGTCGGGTCAATTCCCAGTTTGACGCGCAACGGTCGATCGACTTTTGCCAGCAGTTGGGCTAAATTTTCGTCAGGGTTGCTAGAATCAGGTCGATCGGGAAAAATCTCGCTGACGCCGCGGTAAAGCGCTGAAAGGTTAGGAGTTATCATCGGGGAGCGATCGTCCATCATATTTTGCCAAAGTGCAGCAGAATTAGTTACACTCACTGGTTGACGCATAAAAACATAACTATCAAGCTACTATAATCCCAAAGCTGACCGGCTTTCATTAGCTGACAGTCTCTAGGGTTCGCATCTAAAATTAAAAGTCTTAAGCCCCACATCGATTGAGGAAGTGAAATCCACGTGTCAACCAACGCAGTCCGCAAAAACACGGAAAACTCAGCCCCCGTATTCGAGTTTGTTCAGTCAGTCAGTAAAGTGACCGCCGGAACCATACTCAGCATGACAATGCTTGCCAGTTCCGTAGTCGCTGGCGGATTGGTTGGCTTAGCGATCAGCTTCCGCAATTTGCCAGATGTTCGCATCTTGCAAACCTACTCTCCCACAGAAACTACCCACATTTACGACATCAACGGCAAGCCCCTGGCCAGCATCCACGACGAAGCCAACCGGGATGTCGTAACCCTTGACAAAATCTCCCCGAACCTGAAACGGGCCGTTCTGGCGATCGAAGATAGCAACTTCTTCACCCACAAAGGCATCAACCCCGGCGGGATAGCCCGAGCTCTCATAGTCAACCTAGAGAAAGGTAGAACCGTTGAAGGCGGCTCGACTATGACTATGCAGCTAGTCAAGAACCTGTTTCTATCTCCCCAGTCAAAATTCAGCCGCAAGATAGCTGAAGCGGTAATGTCTATCCGCTTGGAGCAAATTCTCAACAAAGACCAAATTCTGCAACTTTACCTGAATCAGATTTACTTGGGTCACAACTTGTACGGCGTAGAGACAGCCTCAAGAAGCTATTTCAACAAGTCAGCAGATAGTTTGACTCTTTCAGAAGCAGCGATGCTGGCCGGCTTAATTTCCGCCCCCGAAGAATACAGTCCTTTCGTCAATTACAAGTTGGCAAAAGAGCGGCAGGAAATCGTTTTAAACCGGATGAAGGATCTTAAATGGATTACGCCGGCCCAAGAGACTGCCGCCCGAGGGCAAAAAATTAAGCTCGGCCAAATTACCTCTTTTGGCACCTCTCAAGTTCCTTACGTAACACAAGCTGTAGTCCAGGAGCTGACACGGCGTTTCGGGCGAGATGCCGTGCTCAAGGGAGGAATGCGCGTTCAAACGACGATCGACCTCAAAATGCAGCGCATAGCCGAAGAAACCGTCAAAGCGTGGCACGATCGGCTTTACTACCAAGGGCTGTTTTACGATCGCGACCAAGGTCAAATTGCCCTAGCAGCCGTCGATCCCCGCACCCACTTCGTCAAAGCAATGGTGGGCGGCGTCGATTACAAAAAGAGTCAGTTCAACCGGGCCATTCAAGCACGCCGCCAGCCCGGATCTTCTTTTAAGCCTTTCATCTACTACGCTGCCTTTGCTAGCGGCAAATACAGCCCCGATTCCGTTGTCTACGACTCTCCTGTCGGCTACCGCGACGGCGACGGCTACTACTACCCTCAAAACTACGGCGGCGGATTCTCCGGTGCCGTCAGCATCCGCAGAGCATTGGAAGTATCGCTGAACATTCCCGCGATCAAGCTCGGTCAAGAAGTCGGATTGAATAAAGTGATTGAGATTTGCCGGGTGCTCGGCATCAGAAGTCCGATGGAACCCGTGGTTTCTTTGCCCTTGGGTGCAGTTGACCTGACTCCTTTAGAAATGGCAGGAGCTTTTGCTACCTTCGCCAACAACGGCTGGCATTCTGACACCACATTTATCGTGCAAGTCACTGACAGCAGCGGCAACGTCTTGCTCGACAATACGCCCAAACCCAAATTAGTTCTTAACGCCTGGGCTGCTGCATCTGTCAACAGCGCCCTCCAAGGCGTAATTAACAGCGGAACGGCAAGGGCTGCACAACTCGGGCGGCCGGCTGCTGGGAAAACTGGTACAACTTCCTCAGAACGGGATATCTGGTTTGTGGGTTACGTGCCGCAGTTGTCGGTGGCTGTTTGGATGGGTAACGACGATTACACACCCATGAGCTACGGTGCTACTGGCGGTACAATTGTCGCCCCTGTTTGGCGCGATTTTATGAGCCAAGCTTTGCAGGGCGTTCCAGCAGAAAGTTTCAAACCTCCTTCAAATTTTGAGCGGCCTTAATTATCAGTCAGTTGTCAGTTGTCAGTTGACAGTTGGCAGTTGGTGTTTGACAGTTGGCAGTTGGCAGTTGGTGTTTGACAGTTGACAATTACCCATTATTTCTCCTCTGACTTCTGGCTTCTGGCTCACACTGGATAATTAATCCGTGTATCCGTGTCAAAATCCGTGTTGTGCCTTCCTTCTTTCTCTGACCTCATGATTGTTTTTCAAGCTCAGATTTCATCCGCTCCAGCGTTGAGTTCATTTGCTCAAACATCTGCTGGGGGGTGATTCCAAATTGATTGAGCTGTGTTTTTAACTGCTCTACAGTCATCTGAGCCATGAAGTCCTCAGACAGCTCGAAGCGCTTCATGAAAATACGGTAGCGATCCATCATTGCTTCCATCTGAGCGATGAACATTTTCTTGCCTTCGCGATCGAATTTGCCGTAATTGCCGCCTAGTTTGATGAGAGATTGATAGTCTTCAAACAACAGCTTGGCTTCTTGCTGAACAATTTCTGAATCAAAAAATCCCATAGCTTTCCTAATTTTTTAATATTTAACTAATTTCGATCGAGGCGAGAACTCCCGCTGCTTTTTGTACTATTTTATCAGTTGCCGGAGGAAGTCCCTACCCCTCAAGGTACAAGAATCAGTAGAAATTTCCGTACAGGAGAGGCATCGGGCATCGGGCATCGGGCATCGGGCATCGGGCATCGGGCATCGGGCATCGGGCATCGGGCATCGGGCCCGCAAAGCATTGGTTATTGGTTATTAAAACTAAGAACCAACCAATAACCAATAACTAATGACTGATGACTGATGACTGATGACTGATGACTTCTTCAAACTTCCCCGATACGTTCTAGAGGCCAAAACCGTACTACAGCGCGACCGATGATGTTCTGCTTAGGTAAAAATCCCCACCTGCTGGAGTCGTTGCTGTTGTTGCGGTTGTCTCCCATCACGAAGTATTGATTTTCCGGGACGCGATAGGGCCCCCACTGGTATTTAGGAGGTTCAGCAATATATTTTTCGACGATTGGTTGGTCGTTGAGGTAGACTAGACCTTTTTTAACAGCGACGGTTTGACCCGGTAAGCCAATTACCCGCTTGATGAATGCTTGGTCTTGGGTAAAGCCTTGTTCTTGCAACTTTTCGGGCGGGGCAAATACTACGATGTCGCCAGTTTTTGGAGGTTCGAGGTAGTAGGAGATTTTTTCGACTACGACGCGATCGCCCACGTGCAAAGTCGGTACCATAGAATCTGAGGGTATGAAGCGCGGTTCGGCGACCAACGCTCGAATCACTATTGCTAAACCCAAAGCAATAATCACAATCTGAAGATTTTCTCGCTGCGATTTCCACGCTTTTTGCCACCACGGTTCAGGTAGATTTCCTGCTACTTCTGTACCCAAATTCTTTTCTTCAGATGTCATGAAACTCCTCGCTATGTAGTTGCTGCTAATTATCTAATTGCCATTGAAATAGCTCGCTCTAATTAAACGTAAAACTTTGTTTGGGTATTCATAAACCCGATCGCGGGCGACCACTCTTGATGCCACTCCTATAGAAACCGAGTTTATCTGTTTTATGTTTTTCGAGACGAAGATACTCCAAAAAGTAAGCGTGCATTCTCTTGATTTTAACTCATAAAAAAGGCAGAGAATTAAAATTCTCTACCTTTTTTTATGTGAGGATTTTGAGTTGTTTGCGACTGCAAGATTTGTCCGGAATCAAAACATAACTCGCGATCGCGCGCCACTCAATCTTACTCAGCACCTTGGGGCAGCAATTCCCGCTTTTGACCTTGCAGCACCTTGACAATTCCGTCCTCGCCCACATCCACAACAGCGGTGTCACCGTCTTTGATGCGGCCAGAAAGGATTTCCTCCGCCAAGCTGTCTTCCAACAACCGCATGATAGCGCGGCGCAGAGGTCTGGCTCCGTAGCTGGGGTTGTAGCCTTCTTCTATCAGCCGTTCTTTGAACCGTTCAGTGACTTCCATCGTGATTCCTTGTTCTGTCAAGCGGCCGAACACTTCTTTGAGCATGATGACGGCGATTTCCTTGACTTCTTCCCTGTTCAACTGGCGGAAGACGATTATTTCGTCAAGTCGGTTGAGGAATTCTGGGCGGAAGTAGTTTTTGAGTTCTTCGTTAACCAAGGAGCGAATGCGGTTGTAATTGGCATCGGTTTGGTTTTCGCTGAACTCGAAGCCGAGGCCGCCGCCGCCTGTGGCGATGACCTTAGACCCGATGTTGGAGGTCATAATCAGCAGCGTGTTTTTGAAGTCCACGGTGCGACCTTTGGCATCGGTTAAGCGGCCGTCTTCCAATATTTGCAGAAGCATATTGAAGACATCGGGGTGGGCTTTTTCGATTTCGTCGAACAGCACGACGGTGTAAGGGCGGCGGCGCACTGCTTCTGTGAGTTGGCCGCCTTCGTTGTAGCCGACGTATCCGGGAGGAGAACCGATGAGTTTGGAGACGGTGTGCCGTTCCATGTATTCGGACATATCCAACCGAATCATCGCATCTTCGGAACCGAAGAAGTAGCCGGCTAAGGCTTTGGTGAGTTCGGTTTTGCCGACGCCTGTGGGCCCGGAGAAGATGAAACTGGCGATCGGGCGATTGGGATTTTTCAAGCCGACGCGGGCGCGGCGGATGGCGCGGGAAACCGCTTTCACTGCTTCTTCTTGGCCGATCAACCGCTGGTGCAAAGTGTCTTCCATGTGCAGCAGCTTTTCGGATTCGGATTCGGTCAGTTTGTTGACCGGTACGCCCGTCCAGCTTGCCACGATTTGGGCGATATCTTCTTCAGTAACTACTGGCGACGGGTCGGTTTCGCCGGTGCGGGCAGAGTCGGTTTTTTTGGCTTGGGAAATAGCGCGAATTTCGGCTTTGATCGTCATTTCCCGATCGCGCAATTCACCTGCTTTGTCAAAGTCTTGAGAACGCACCGCTTCATCTTTATCTTTGAGGACTTGGCGGAGTTCTTTGTCAAGTTCTTTGGCTGCGGGGGGAAGTTGGGAGTTGATCAAGCGGACTCTCGAACCTGCTTCGTCTACCAAGTCAATTGCTTTGTCTGGGAGGAAGCGATCGGATATGTAACGGTGAGAGAGTTTGGCTGCGGCTTCCAGGGCCGTGTCCAAGATTTTCAGCTTGTGGTGCTGTTCGTAGCGTTCCCGCAGGCCGAAGAGAATTTCGATCGTCTCGTCAACCGTGGGTTCGCCGACCATGACGGGCTGGAAGCGCCGTTCTAGGGCTGCGTCGCGCTCAATGTGCTTGCGGTACTCGTCTAAAGTTGTAGCGCCGATACACTGGAGTTCGCCTCTTGCCAGAGCCGGCTTGAGAATGTTCGCTGCGTCGATCGCCCCTTCAGCCGCACCAGCACCGATCAAAGTGTGCACTTCGTCAATGACTAAAATCACGTTACCCGCCGTGCGGATTTCGTCCATGATTTTTTTGAGGCGTTCTTCAAATTCGCCCCGGTATTTCGTACCGGCGACCAGCAAGCCGATGTCGAGGGTAACGACGCGCTTGTCTTCGAGGATGTCTGGGATGTCGTTGTTAGCGATGCGCTGGGCCAGACCTTCGGCGATCGCCGTTTTGCCGACTCCGGGTTCGCCGATTAGCACCGGATTGTTTTTAGTGCGCCGGCCGAGGATTTGAATTACCCGTTCGATTTCTTTTTGGCGTCCGACTACTGGGTCTAGCTTGCCATCGACGGCCATTTGAGTGAGGTTGGCTCCAAATTCGTCGAGGGTTGGGGTTTTGGTGCGGGCCCCGCCGCCAGTGGCTGCGACTTCTGCGGTTTCTCCCAGCATCCGAATCACTTGGGTGCGGACTTTCGACAAGTCTACTCCCAGATTTTCTAAGACTCTAGCCGCTACTCCTTCACCTTCGCGGATCAGGCCCAGCAGCAGGTGCTCGGTGCCGATATAGTTGTGTCCGAGTTGGCGAGCTTCTTCGAGGGATAGTTCTAGAACCCGCTTGGCGCGGGGGGTGAACGGAATTTCGACTGCTACGAAGCCGGAACCGCGCCCGATGATTTTTTCAACTTCAATCCGAGCGTCTTTGAGGTTGACCCCCATTGATTTGAGGACTTTCGCTGCCACCCCGGTTCCTTCACCGATCAGACCCAAGAGGATCTGTTCTGTCCCTACGAAGTTGTGACCCAGGCGGCGAGCTTCTTCCTGGGCCAACATGATTACTTTTATTGCTTTTTCTGTGAAGCGTTCAAACATGATTTATTCCCATCACCTGCTGCTGTGTGCCCGTTTCGAGGTCACGCTCGCACTTAAGGAGCGTTTTTGTTCGAGTAGGGAGACGGCAATGCCGTGTCCCTACTCGTACTGCTTATTCTAGCGCGGCACTCCCCAACCGCTAGGTCGCACTGGAAAAGCGGTTGCAGATTCTAGGCTGCTGTTGCAGGTGGCTTTCAACTGGGAAGACCCAAATGGTGGCTGACCTACAACCTCCCCTAGACTGCAAGAAGATTGCTCTTCTCGGTCTGTGCCCAACCTACGACTACTTATTATTGATGGATTCTAGCATAATCTTTTGGGCTGTCATGCAGGTGGAGAAAGTGATGGTTGTCGAAGTGTACGGCTGTTTTTTTACAAAAGTTATTGTCAGTTGTGCGATCGATCCCCTACACTCACCCTCAAGCTGTTGTCCATCTCAAGAATCTGTTGGTGTAGGAGAGGGAGAGCGAGCTGGGCTTTCTTTATCTAAAAATATTCCCCCCGATCCGTTGGAGATTTGGGTAGTCTTCATGTTGTCTGTTGTGCGATCGCTCCTGCATCAATTAGTGAGTGTTGCTACACTCCGAACGGTTTGGCTCAGACTATACTCAAGACGGTCAAAGAACTTGCTTTCGTAGCAGAGTGCTTTGGTCGTTACTAATCTGACTTTAAAGTCTGAAACTTCATTATTCAACTTTAGAAAAAAATCTAAATCCTGTTTAAGGCTTAGTCAGGTGAACCATGAATACTAGAAACTTAGAGAATCAGGTAGAAAGTACCGAAGATCGCTCGATCGAAGTTGCAGGTAAATCCCACGATGGAACTACAGCAACTTCTGTCGCTTCACAAAAAGAATTCAATGCAGAAGAGCTAGGACGTGTCTACTTTATTCGGCACGGTGAAAGTACCAGTAACGAACGCAACATTTTTGCAGGAGTTCTGGATGTTGACCTCACATCATTTGGTCGGTTGCAGGCACGCCGTGCAGGTGTTGACCTCAAGAAAAAAGGTACAAAGTTTGACGCAGTATATGTTTCCCACATGAGACGCGCGCGCCAAACCTGCGAAATCGCCCTTGCTGAAAGTCAGGCATTGAAGTCGCCCGATACCCCCGTTCAAATCGACCACCGAATTAGCGAAAAATCCTTTGGCATTTTTGCAGGCCGCAACCTAAATCTGCTGCGTCTTGCTCTTGGTTACGAAGGCTTCGAGGAAATGCTGCATTCACACAACGAAGCACCCCCGGCGGGCGAAAAGATTGCCCAAGTTTATTCTCGCGCTGCCCGTTTCTACGAAGACAAAATAGTACCGCACTTGGAACGAGGAGAAACAGTTCTAGTAGTGTGCCACCAATATGTATTAGAGCCTTTAGCCCTTTATTTAAGCGGTTTACCGCCCACTGCTTACAAACACCTAAAACTCCCCAACGGTAAAGCTCTCAGCGGTGCGGATCTCGTCAAGTTTCGCGACAAGGAATCCGGCGGTGCCGCTTCGCTGCGGAAAGAGATCAACGATCTTTCAATTATGTGGGCGATTTTGATCTATGCGGCCGCCTTCTTGCTGGGAAGTTTGGTAGGGGCCATCAGCGCCACAGCAGGAGGGATTCCATCACCGCTATTTCGATCGATAATTGTTGCGTGTCTTGCCGCCTCAACGTTTTATACCTACCTAGATATTGACTTTGCAGCGAGTAAACGCAAAGTAACTTCAACTGTAAAGTATCTAGTTTACGGGTGGATGGCAGTGCGATGGGCTGTTGGGCTATTTTTAATATTTTCTGGACTATTGTATCAGAGCGAAGCCGATCTGTACAAAGTTTTGTGGGTGCTGTTTTGGATGGTGCCGCCAGCCCTTACTTCCCCAGTTTTATCGGTGCTTTGGGGCGGCAATCTTTATCCGTCGGCCCTCTTGTCAAGAACGCTGTCGATCGTTGCTCCACTGGCGCTGCTGGCTACATTGAAGTTTGCCAATTTACCCATTAATGTTGACAGCCTGATATTTTTCGCTGTCATTCTAATTCTAGGTCTGGCAATACCGGGTGCGATCGCCCAATTTTGGCGCGACAAATCCCCGGTTGAATCAAACCACCACAGTAAAAACTGGAAATTTATCGGCGTACTGGCTGTTGCAATCATGGCTTTGGCAACCGGGTTTCAGTTTACTCCTGCAACATTCCTCAGCGATATATTTTCCTCAACGGATACAGGGCGATCGCTCGCTTGTCTGCAACAACTGGCAATTGCAACTTTGGTCTTTGTCTCGATGCGCGCAGCAGCTACCTTAACCTCAGTATTTACAAAGGGCAAGCTAAGCAAGGCAGAAGCTCGGGATGCTTATATCCTGCTTGTGAATCCAAACTTTTTCCTTTGGGCGGCTCTTTTCATCGGAGTTAGTGCAACTGCAAATCCATTAGCCGTAAGGTATGCAGTTTTTTGGGCAGCGCTGGGGTTCTTCTGCATCCCGCTCATCGAACAGATATTGTTCATGAATTCATTTGGCAATGACATACTGAGAGAAACACTGCGTTCTTCGAGAGTGGCAACAGAAGATATCAAAAAGCTTTTCCTGCAATTGGATACGGATGAAAGTCAGTCGCTCGATCCAACTGAGATTATGGAGTTGTTAGGGCTAATAGAAGATATGACAACAGGCGAACGCAGCTCTGAACAAGTCAGAAGCTACGTCACTGATTATCTTTTCAACATTCTTGACAGCGATAAAAATGGCAGTGTTGATTTAGCAGAATTAGAAGACTACATATCAACCTATGGGTTAGTTGCCAACCTGAACGTCGTCTCTGCTGCTGCATCCTCAGTTGGAGCATAAGTGGCGATCGCGCAGAGTTGATACTAATAGAGCTGACAGAATTTTGATGAATTCTATCAGCTTCCAATTAAATAGAGAAGCAATTTACAGATTCAGTCGCTCCACAGTCCGTCAAACTTTCAATTGAAAAACCTAGTTCTTTAATGAACTTGTTAGATATCAAAATCGGGAGAATGTAGCAAATGTCACGTTATAAAATTCGAGCAATTATCCTGACAGCAGTCGTTTGTGTTGGCGTCGTATGGACGACTCCGGTGCGATCGCAAGAGCAAGAGCAAGCTCCCGAGGCCAACACTCCAAAGGTGGAACAAGTTGAACCAGAGAAACCAGGAGACCCCAAAGCAGCAACAACTACCAAAGATATTAATATTCCCGTCGATGAACTGAAAATCCTCCTGAAGCCGCTCACTCTCGAAGAACTCCGAGACGAGACAGCAGCGTGGATGCTGGTACTCCAAAAAAAAGCCCGCGAAATCAGCGAAGCTGAAGTTACCATCAAGCGCCAGAATCAAGCCATCAGCCAACAACAAGAAGGCACTGATGCCCTAGAACAAGCCAAAAAAGCCCTCGAAGCGGCCGAGCAAGCTCAAAAAGGTGCTGCCCCTGGTTCGCCCCAATATCTAGAAGGAACGAAAAAGGTAGAAGAAGCCAAAGAAAGCCTCAAAACAGCCCAGTCAGCAGTCGAGAAATCGAAAATAACCAAAGCCGAATTAAAACAAGACGAGACATCTAATAAGACGCTGGAAAAAGCTCAAAAAACCGGCGACATAGAAACAGCCAAACAAACTCTCGATAAAATAAAGGCCGATCGCGATCGGACTGTTGCTGGCTCTCTAGCTTATCAAGACGCGACCAAAACGATCGAAAAACTAGAAGCAGCGCTCAAAGCATTCGAGGATGCCCAAAAAGCTCAAACTGGTGCTAAGCCAGATTCACCCGAATCCGAGCAAGCTACCAAGCAGGTCGAAACAGCGCACGAAGCCATCAAACAACTGCTCAAAGAGCTTGGGACTGGTGCAACAGAGCAATCGTCCCAGGAGCGAGACTCGGCCACAGTCGCCCTGAAAAACACCGAAATTAAAAACAACGGGGAGGAAAAAGTTGCAGGGGAGCCCGGAGTCGCCAACAACCAACAGAACCTCCAACAAAAACAACAGGAACTCAAAACAACGACCGAAAATTTGCAAAAGAGTACCGATGCGGAGTCCAAGGCAAAGAACCAACTCGTAGTGACTGTTACCGAACTTCAGTCGCAGCTAACGGCGATCGACGATCGGTTTAACGCCATCTTAGAAGAACTGGAGAAAAAAGGTGGCGATCCCAAGCCCTACCGCCAGTACACTAAAGCAGTTATGAGTATCGACGTGGATACCAAAGATACCCAAGGTTTGGGCGTGCGGCTTCTGGCTTGGGGCAAAGCTGAAGAAGGTGGGCTGCGCTGGGCGGGAAATGCAGGGAAGTTCGTCGGGATTGTGATTGTTTCCGTCATAGTCTCTCAAATCCTCGGCGCCATCCTCAACCGACTGCTGGCGCTATTCGGCGGCACATCGAGAATCATGCGTAAATTTATTGTGATGCTCGTCAAGCGGGGCGGAGTTGTGGTCGGGTTTCTAGTTGCTCTGACAGCCCTGGAAGTCAGCCTCGGTCCAGTTTTAGCCCTGGTTGGGGGTTTGAGTTTCATTTTGGCCTTCGCCCTGCAAAGCAACCTGGGTAACATAGCTAGCGGCTTGATGATTATGGCTTACAAGCCCTTCGATGTCGGTGACGAAATCAAACTCGGCGAACTTTGGGGGTGGGTAGAGTCTATCACCTTAGCTAACACGAAAATTAAAGGTCTTGACGGTCAGATGTTTAACGTTCCCAACAACACGGTTTGGGGCGAGACTATCGAAAACCTGAGTCACAGTGAAACTCGCAAATTTACACACTGCTTGCGGATTGGCTTTGATGAAAACCTGGGTAAAGTGGAGCAATTGCTCGTAGAAATTCTCAAATCGCATCCCAAAGTTTTAGCAGTTCCAGCCCCCAGCACCCAAGTGTGGAGCATTGAGGACTATTACATCAGTGTGAAGGCCGATGGGTGGGTGAAAAAAGAGGATTTTTGGACAGTCCATTCAGACGCGATCCGCATGATTCGGGAACGGTTCTACAAAGAGGGTATCCAACTTGCTGCTATCCCCAAAAGTATGGGTGTAGGAGAACCAGATAATAGTAATGGCAACATTCCCGATTTCGTTTCAGAAACCTCTGTGCATCAGGGGGTAGGCTAGGTTTCGGAAAGCCCTAAAATCAGATGAATGCGATCGATCCTGACGGATTGTTTGGTTCAACGATCGAGAAAAGATGACCGAGCCAGAGATTTGGGGTGAGCCTTAGTGCAACCCAACTTATATCAAGTTCGGCTAATCAATTGTCATTGCTAACGAAGTGAAGCAATCTCATATCGTTTCCGGTTGCATCGGAATGATAGTTCGGACACCGCGAGTGCCTTAGTCCCTACCGCGATTAATTGTAGGGATTAAGGCACTCGCGGTGTCCTGTCCGTTTCGATCTAGTTGTTGACGACGCTACCCGGCTCCCAAGGAGTGAACTGGATGGTGATGCAGCAGCCTATTGAAATCTCGCGAAATCAGATCGAGCGATTTGCCAAATTAATATCCATTGATGCCAGACCCGTGCAACCGCAAAACAATCGCTTTGTGTTGCGATCGAGCTGAAGAACCTAGAAACAGTTCCCGATTTTTAAATGCACCCTGCAACTTGGGTTATGAGCGATCGCAGCCAAATGTGTAGCGGATCGCGATCGCGATACTGATGCCAAATCATTAGATAATTGTACTGACCCAATTCAATCGGTGGCTCGATCACAGCAATGTTTGTATGTTGAGCAAACAGCATTGCAATTCGACGAGGTGAGGTAAAAATCAGATCGGTCTGTTGGACGATCGTAGGAACCGAGAGAAAATGTGGTAACTTCAACATCACTCGACGCTTTACGCCTAAATTTGACAACACGTTATCCACATGGGTTTTAGTTGGACTCAGGATTGGGTTTGCAGGCGTGATGAACCCGTGTGGCAAAGCAACATAAGATTCAACTGTAAGACCCGTTTGAGCGATCGGATGATCGGCGCGAAGGACGCACGCATAATCTTCTACAAATAACTTTTGGGATTTAAACTCCTCAGTTTCCGGTAGATTAGGAGCTCCAAAGCCCAGATCGATCGCTCCATCTCTGAGTAAATCTAATGTCTCACTACGCCAATGATGGCATTCAATATTCAGTTGAGGAGCCTGCTGAGAAATTTCCTTCAAAACCATAGGAAGAATCAAAACCGTTGCGTAATCTGATACAGCTAGGTGGATTGTACCTTGTGCTGTTTTAGGTTCAAAAACAGTTGGTTGAATTAACTGCTCGATATCTAACAAAATTTTCTCTAGCGGTTCCAGTAGCTCGATACCGCATGGCGTAAGAAGCATACCTTTGTTTGACCGCACAAGTAGCGGATCGTTGAACACTTGGCGCAATCGTTTAAGTGCGTGACTGGTAGCTGATTGACTCAAACCTATTTTTTCTCCAGCATTCGTGACGTTACGTTCTTGCAGCAAGGCATATAACACCACGAGAAGATTAAGGTCGAGTTGGGATAAATTTATTTGATGCATACATATTATTTATATCATGCATTTGACAAATAATACTCAATAGTTTACTATCTTTATGTTTATTAAAAAGTCACCTAAAATGCTATGTAAAAATAGTAGATTTTCAACCATATAGCCCTTCCTATGGAGCGCCTGCTGCTGTTCTCGCTATCTATCCCAATCTTTTATAGATGTGCGGGAAAGTAACAACCGCTACTGTTTCTGACGGTGCAGTACATTTCACCATACACTCCTCTTTCGAGCGACTTTTTGAATATGAATGACAATCAACGAATTATCCAGCTCAGTGAAGTCTCTGTAAACGATTTTCCGGCTTCTAGTGACTATAAATATAAATGCAATTTGCAGGTAATTTCCGAAGAGGGACAAAGCTTGTTGTCAAGGGATCTGCTGATCCGCACGCAACCCAGTTGGTTGGTGGATTTTAAAAACAAGGGAGACTGCACGATCGCGATTACCCTGCGTTACCGGGAAGGGGACATCACTCAACCTTGGCAGGATGCTGGAACGGTCACGTTTGCCACCCAGGAGTGCCTGAATGGAGAGCGCAGCGCCGAGTTAGAATTTCCCATTACAACTTGGAATCAGGCACCCCAATTAAAGCTGAAAACTCGCCTGAGCCAGAGTAGCAGTCAGGGAAGTAGCAGCAGCTTTAACATCTTGGGGAATCAGAACGCTACTCGCCGCATCCACAGCAAAGAAACTCAGCCAGAGGCCGAGTTCGAGATGCCTCAAAGCGTTCCTCTCTCGCCCCCAGAAGAAGTGATTGTCAAAGATACTTGGAACAAGCTGCGGGCGTGGAAAGAATTGCAGATGGAAAAGTTCTTGAAACGCCTGTTGCTAGAGGAACCGGATCTGGAGTATATCTTCGGGGACGCGATGAACAGCATGAATGACTATTTCTTTGAGTTGTTTGATTGCTGCGTACACCAACTTCAGCCTGAAACTCAGAATGTAATTGGAGAACCCTTAATGGGCGTACCTCCAGAAAAAGGGGATTCGTTTGACACGGTTGAGGATTACGGTGCGCTGTTTGCCGATATCGGGATGCGTCCCCAGCACTGGTTGAAGGCACGGCAGGTGTGGATGTGGATGCTACCATCGGTTCCTTACCTGGAAGAGTACGATCAGCAAGATTTAGCAAAAGGCGCAAACTCTTCCCTCTACCGCTTCTTCAATAGCCATGTAATTGTGCCGATGGTGGAGGCAGTCCGTCGCTACGAAGAAGCAATGCTTCCAGATGTGAGGCAACGCATGGCAGACTCGTTGAGCGTACTCCAACAGAATCAGCAGGAGATTGGCAAGGCATTTTTTCAAACTCTATTTGAAAAGTACCCCTTCATCATGCCTATCTTTGGACGGACAAACATGGATTATCTGTCCTTGAACCTGTTTCAGGTTTTGGAATTCTTGGTTCACAGATTCAACGGCGGCAGCAGAGAGCAACTAATTAAAGATATGCGCGTATATATCTTTAATAACATTGACATAAATGGGAGTGGAACAATCTCTATTGAGGAACTCATCGATTTCTCGCACTCCTCCGGGCTACCCTTGTCCCTAAGCGAGTTGAACGCTCTGTTTATTCGCGTAGATATTGATGGTAGCGGCGAGATTGACTTTGAGGAATTTGAGGAGTTGATAGTCCAGGAGTTAGGCTCGCAGGTGAATAGTTTTGATGATATACCCTCCTGCGCCTATCCTGCTATACAAGACAACCTGCTGGTCATGCTTGAGAAGTACATACCAGACTTCACGCCAGAGTTACGGCAAGCATGGCAGACGTTAATCGCTCGCGCTATCAATGTCATCAAGCTACCCAAGCTGAATGAGGAACGATTGCTCAAAAAAGCCAAGCAGTACCTGGAGCTGATCGCCACCGAGCAGGCATGGGAACCGGAGGACAAAGCACGACGATGGACAGAAATTCAAGAGGAAGTACGCGCCACCGGAACCTATACCCACACGTATGAAGAAGTGGCGTATGGAGCGCAAGTCTCATGGCGCAATGCTTCTAAGTGTGTGGGGCGGATTCAGTGGAATAACATGGTGGTGCGCGATCGCCGCCACGTTACCGACCCTGATGAGATGTTCCGCGAACTCAAAGAACATATGCAGTACGCGACAAACGGCGGTAACCTCCAGATTACCATGACCGTCTTTCGTCCCAAACATCCCAAAGAAGGCTGGGGGCCGCGTATTTGGAATTCACAATTAGCTCGTTATGCGGCATACGAGCAACCAGATGGTAGCATTCTCGGCGATCCTGCCAACCTGGAATTAACCAAAGCGATTGTGAAATTGGGCTGGCAACCGCCTGAACCCCGCACGGACTACGACATTTTACCTCTAGTGATTGAAGCTTCGGGTATGGAACCGAAGATGTACCATTTCGATCGGGATGAGATTCTGGAAGTGGAAATCGAGCATCCCACGATTCCTGAATTCAAGTCATTGGGCTTCCGTTGGTATGCCGTCCCTGCCATTAGCAACTTCTCAATGCACGTTGGCGGCATCAACTACGCTTGCATTCCCTTTAATGGCTGGTACATGGGTACGGAGATTATGCGGGACTTCCTGGATGAGTACCGCTACAACAAGATGGAGGACATCGCCAAAGTTCTCAAGTTGGATACCAGTTCCGAGCAGACATTGTGGCGCGATCGCGTAGCATTGGAACTCAACGTCGCCATCCTCTACTCGTTCCAGAAAGAGAAGGTAACGATGGTAGACCATCAATCTGCCTCTCGTCAATTCCTGACACACGACTTACGCGAGAAGAAAGCAGGACGCGAGTGTCCGGGAGATTCGGGTTGGGTCGTACCCGCATCGGGGGGAAGTGCTTGTCCGGTCTGGCACCACCAGATGCGCGACTTCTACCTAGAGCCAGCCTATCACCATGCTGCCGATCGCTGGGCAGTGGAAGATGGTATTGACCTGGAAAAATTCATTAGCACTAGCGACGATGACGACAACAAGCAAGACCGCATCCTCATTCTCTACGCTTCCGGGACAGGTACTGCTGAAGGCTTTGCGCGGAAAGCCAGTCGTCAACTCCAACGATTCCGTCCCAAGGTGATGGCGCTGGATGAATACAACACGGACACCCTGGCATCAGAGAAACTCCTACTCATCGTCACGTCCACCTTTGGCAATGGCGAAATACCTGAAAACGGCAAAAAGTTCCTAGATTGGTTGAAGAACCAACCTGCGGGTTCCCTCGACGGTTTGAATTACTCGGTTCTGGGCATTGGTAGTACCGTTTACCCAAACTTCTGCGCTGCCGGAATTTCGGTAGATAAGGCACTCGCCAAGGTGGGAGGTAACTGTATTGTGCCACTCCACAAAGGTGATGAAATCAAGGGACAAGCCGACACCTTCAAACAATGGTTAGGACTGGTTTGCCGCGTTTTGGGTGAGGATGCTACCTCGGCCGATGCTACAGCGGCAACCGCACCTAAACTGAACGTTACGTTCTTGAGTGAGGCGGAAGCTGCAAATCTTTCACCAGTAGAAGTGAGTGGAGACAGAGGGGTCGAAGTACCTTTGGTTGCCAATACCGAACTGCTCAAAGAAGTGATTCCCGGTAGCCGTTCTACTCGCTATCTTGTCTTTGATATTTCTGGTACCGATGTGCAGTATGAAACAGGCGATCATGTTGCAGTTTATCCTTGCAATCCGCCAAAGTTAGTGAATCAGTTGTGCGATCGGCTCTCAGTATCCCCCAACACCTATTTCACAGCTCGTTATCTAATGCCCGATGGTACGGAATTGGAAGAAAAACCTCCTGTTACCGTTCCCACAACTATCGGACAGGTTCTCTCCGAAAACCTCGATCTCGCCTTGCGCGAACCATTCAACGAGCTGCTGATCTACCTGTACTCGGTAGCACAAAATCCCCAGGATAAACAACGCCTGGAAACCTGGTTGGAAATTCTCCGCCAAGGAGACGACCATCCCGACAGCATCACGCTCAAGAAAACCATCACGGACAACTTCATGAGCGTTGTCGATTTGTTCAATGAGTTTCCTTCTGCCCAAATTACACTAGAAGCCCTGCTAGAGTTGTTGCCGAAGCAAAAGCCACGTCTCTACTCGATTTCCTCCTGTGCTCTGCTTTATCCCCAGCAGATCCAAATCACAGTTGGAATGCTGCAAATTAAAACGGACGCAGGTAAAACCCGTCAGGGACTCTGCTCCAACTACCTTGCCGGACTTGAAACCGGGGCAAAGGTTCGGATCGGTGTCCGCAAGTCTAGCTTCCGTCCGCCCGCCGATCCACTAGCGCCAATGCTTATGGTTGGGCCGGGTACGGGGGTAGCACCGCTGATTGCCTTCCTCCAGTATCGGGAAGCCCTATTGCAGCAGGAAACACAATTAGGTGATGCTTCCTTGTATTTCGGCTGTCGCGATCGCAGTGACTTCCTCTATGATGAGCAACTTGCAAGCTGGCAGAATCAAGGCGTGCTGTCTGCGTTAGAAGTTGCTTTCTCGCGGGTGACCGACAAGAAAGTCTATGTGCAAAACTTGATGCAAGAAAAAGCTCAAGAACTCTGGCGAATACTCAGCCATCCGCAATGCCACTACTATGTCTGTGGCGATGCCAAGATGGCAGACAATGTATTCGAGGTGTTTATGGCGATCGCTAAAACCGAAGGTGGACTCTCGGACACTGAAGCTGTTAATTTCTTCGACCAAATGAAGCTAGAAAAACGCTTCTTCAGCGATGTTTGGGGTGTGGTGCTCAACTTCAAGGAATCCATCAAAGAGGTACAGCATGACAACTACTCGAAAGCTGAAAAATGGCTCGAGCGCGTGCATGAATCTGCTGATAGTCCCGCCGTTCATCAGGAATTGCAACCGGTAACTATCTAAAAAAGGGAATCGCGCGATCGCCCAACAACCTGATGTTATCTTTATAACATTCCGTGAGGCGATCGCCATTCCTGGTATACATTTATCATAAATTGTAGAGATGCTTGAGTGTCGCGTCTCTATAAAAAGCGGACATCATATCATCAATTCACCCAAAAAATAGAAAGCAAAGAACATGGTAATCCTAAATTATACTTTGATACCATCGAGAAGCTCAAAGTAACTTAGAAAGATCGAAAATTGACAAAGCCGACAAATACACCAAATGCATTAGACATCTCCGAAAAAGAATGCAGAAACGCGACTTTTTTTATTCTCTACAAAAATTTCAGGCAACGCAGCACTTTCCCAGGGATAATGGAGCGCGATCGCGCTGTTTCTCTGAATTACCAAAAACACCTTAAGAATGAAAAATAAATCAGGTGACGAATAGAGCAATAGTTTACCTTGGATCGAGGCTTCTGGGGTTGAATTGTGCAAGTTATTTATTTTTCATTCCTTACTTGAGTACCTCCAATTTAATCAACGATAAACCTAATGAATATCAGAACTTTTACCGATATATCAAAGTGGGGAATCTTACTCAAAGTTCTTCCTCTAACAGCGCTATTTTGCTTGGCAAAATCGATCGCTCATCAGATGCAGTGGGAAATTGGTAAGTTCGATAGTCAGATAGGTTCTCTGTTGGCCGCGGTAACGTTCATCTTGGCGTTTATGCTGAACGGGACGCTGAATGATTACCGTACCAGTGAAGATATGCCCGCGCAGATTGCGAATGCGGTTGAAACGATTCAAGATACGAATTTGTTCATTGCAGCCCGTCAGCCCGACTATAACCCAACCCTACTTACAGAAGGGTTAGTTGAGATCCTCAAATCAGTCCTACTCTGTTTGAAACAGAATAAGCCATTCATCAAAGTTGAGCATTCTGTTACAAGCCTCAATCAATCACTGGTTCCATTATCAAAGTTTTGCGAAGCTCCTTTGATGGCTCGCCTTCAAGGTGAACAGGGAAAGATTCGTATTCTGATTGCCCGAATTCAAAGGATTCGCGATACCGACTTTCTGGCATCCGCCTATGGATTGTTGCATCTTCTGATAATTGCCTCAAGCATTGCTTTGTTAATAACGCATACCGACGAGTTTTATACCAATTTGATTGTTTCAGGTTTTCTATTTACGGCATTCATGTATTTGTTGTTGCTGATATACGATCTTGAAAATCCTTTTGAGTACAACGGAACATCTAGTGCGGATATTGATTTGTCATCTCTAGAGCAGTCGTACCATCAACTGCGTGAGGGGCTATTGAATGACGATGAGCCTAAAATATCTGTGTAACCAGTTTTCAGAGCTAAAATCCAGGGCGTTGCTGATTTACGGTATGAAAGGCTAAATATGCCCGTCATAGAAACCAGTATTCACAAAGCGTTTGGATTTTCAACTTATTTTTTTCATACCCTGATTAAGCAATACCAAATCCAGCTAAGGCAGTTTAGAGAAATGCTGGGAAAAAGCTTGAATCTTCAAGCATTAATGGACAACAACCTGTACAAGACGACAAACAAGACTCATTGTAGCAAAGTGACTAAAGTAGAATTGACCGAGATGTATAATCATAAAAAGAAACCAAACAGAATCGGGAAAATTCCTATGCAATTACTTAAGCAGTTCAGTGAAGCCTTCGCTCCGATCGACACATTTCAACGAGAAGTAGTAATTGCAGCAGCTCTGATAGTGGTTATTGTCACCATAGTGGCGATATTCAAATAAAAATGAAAACAAAAACAAAAAATTGGTTTACACTTGCTTTCCAGCTAAGAGGGTCTGTTATCTCAGCTATTTATCAACGAGTTATTGGGTTTTGTCTGTTTGGTTTTCTTGTTTCTGTACTTTACTATTTCAAACTCCCTTTATCCCAACCTATTTTGGGAAGTATTATTCCCAGCATCGTATTAGGCTTATTACTGGTTTTCCGAACTAATACCGCTTACGAACGGTTTTGGGAAGGTCGTAGGTTATGGGGAAATTTAGTCAATGACGCCCGTAATATGGCTTGGCAAATTGGGGCAATGATGAACGACATTGAACCAGAAGATCGAGCCAAAAGAATTGCACTCGTGCGCCTCGTAGCTGCTTTACTTGTGGCGTGTAAATTTTATCTTAGGTCTGAACCTATAAATAGCGAATTAGAAGAATGTAAGGATTCAGGTCTAAAAACTTGCGGCTCCAACGCTTGTCTGGCAAGGCTTTTAGGGCAAAATCAGGGTTTTTGTCTTGATATGTTGATTGTCAATAAATGACAAAAAACGACAGTTTCTCGTCATTTATTGACAATAGAGATTTATTTAGCATCAAGCTCCATATCTAAAGTCTTTGCCCAGCAAGGAGTTCAGTGACCTGAATCCTTACGAAGAATTGATGTCTCGCCATCAGTATTTACATCTCAAAAAAATCAACAATCCACCGCTACAGATTGTCTTTTGGATGGCCGATTATCTACAACAGCAGTATCAACGTGGTAACTCTGTGTTACATTACAGTCATGTAGTTTTTTTGCAAACTACTGTAAAGAGTATGATGGAGTCTGTAGGACACTGCGAACGCATTTTAAGAACGCCCCTCCCCCTAGCTTATTCCATTCATCTCAAGCAACTGTTATTAATTTACTGCGTCTTATTGCCTTTTCAGCTAGTTAAAGATTTGGGATGGGGGACTGGTCTGTTTGTTGGTTTGATGAGTTTTACGTTACTTGGCATTGAAGAAATTGGTCTGGAAATAGAAAATCCCTTTGGTTACGATCCCAACGACTTACCCCTTGATGATATTTGCAACACAATCAAATCCGACATTAAAGAGTTGATCGATTGTAATCTCCATATCTAATCTAATTCAGATAAAATTCACCAATACAGAGTTAAATTTACCGAGATGTATAATCATAAAAAGAAAGCAAACAGAATCGGGAAATTTCCTATGCAATTACTTAAGCAGTTAAGTATAAAAACAAAACTCATAGTAATGTTGCTGGTAGTCAGCCTTTGCGCTATGCTCGCAAGCACCTATATATGCTCTAGCACCGGTAAATCTATTCTAACCGAAAAAGTCTTCAACCAATTAACCAGCCTTCGGGCTGCCAAGACTTATCAAATCCAAGATTATTTTGAAACCCTTTACAACCACAGCCAAACCCTAAGCGAAGATTTGACAGTCGTCGGTGCCATGCAGGAGTTCAAGACAGCTTACCGCCAGCTTGAACAATCGACAGTACCAGCGGATTTTGACGCAAAAATTGATACTTACTACCAGACACAATTTATACCCAAACTAGCGAAAACTAACGATGGTTCGCCGGTTCTGGCATCCTACACGCCAAAAACAGCCGCTGCCCGTTACTTGCAGTACCACTACATCGCTGCTAACCCCAACCCCGTTGGCAAGAAACTTCTGCTTGACAATGCAGGCGACGCCAGCGCTTACAGCCGCGCTCACGCCCGCTACCACCCAATTTTTCGCAATATAGTTGAAAAATATGGTTACTACGATATGTTTTTGATCGATCCCGAAGGAACTGTGGTCTACACGGTTTTTAAAGAAACAGACTTTACCACAAACTTCACCAACGGCCCCTACAACGAGAGCAACCTAGCATCCGCGATCGACGCCGCACGACAGGCTAAGGGAACTGGGTATGTGAAAATAGTAGATTTTAAGCCCTACAGACCTTCCTACGGTGCGCCTGCGGCTTTTATCGCGGCCCCAATCTTTAACGGCTCGGAATTCCTTGGTGTTTTGGCCTTCCAACTTCCCGTTGACAAAATTAACAATGTGATGACTGGCAACAAAAATTGGAAAGAAAATGGTTTGGGCGATTCAGGAGAAACTTATCTGGTCGGGTCGGATTATCTAATGCGTTCTGCGTCTCGTTTCCAGATTGAAGACCCAGAAGGTCATGCAAAAATCCTAGCATCGATCGGTACTGATGAAAAGACCATCAAGAAAATGAAAGAATTTAATACTACCATCCTCCTACAGGAAGTGCAAACAAAAGCAGTGAAGGAAGCTTTGTTTGGGAAACAGGGCACGGAGGCGATCGACGATTATCGCAATATTCCTGTTTTGAGTTCTTATGCTCCTCTAGATATTGATGGATTGAGGTGGGTTATCTTGGCGGAGATCGATGTTTCTGAAGCCTATGCCTCAATTCACTCGTTTGAAAAAACAGTTTTGATTGGGGCTACTTTAATCATTGCGCTAATCACGCTTGTTGCCATGTGGCTGACCGGAATCTTTGTCAAACCGATCAAGATGTTAATCGCTAGCGCCCGCCAGGTGGGGGCTGGGGATTTTGATGCGGTTGTCCAATCTGGTTCGCAAGATGAGTTTGGAGACTTAGCCAAGTCATTTAACCAAACTATAGGCAGCCTTCGTGCCGAAACTCAACTAATCGAACAGAAAAATCGCGAAAATGAAGCATTAGTCTTAAGTATATTTAATCCCGCAATAGCGAAACGCCTCAAACAGGGCGATCGACAAATTGCCGAGCAGATTTCTAATGTCTCGGTCTTGTTTTCCGACCTTGACCAATTCACCAAGCTCACTCACTCAATGTCCCCTCAAGAGGTTGTGGGCTTGCTCAATGAACTGGTAACAGCTTTCGATGAAATGACAGAAAAATACGGTTTGGAGAAGATTAAAACTATTGGTGACGGTTACATGGCGGTATGCGGGCTTGGTGTGCCGCGTCTGGATCATGACAAACGCACGGTAGATTTTGGTTTGGAAATGCTGTCGTTTGTCCGTCGATTTAGTTATGAAAAAAACTTGCATCTAGACCTGCGGATCGGCATCAATTCAGGAGATGTGGTGGCAGGCGTGATTGGCAAGAATAAATTGCTCTACGATGTTTGGGGGAATAGTGTAAATATTGCCAATAGGTTGAAGTCGGCTTGTGGACCAGGAGCAATCTTAGTTTCTCAAGACATTTGCGATCGCCTGACCGAACTATACGATTTTGAGCTGGTGGGTGAAATTCAAGAACCTGGAAAAGAAAAGCTAGTAGCTTGGCAAATCAAAAGTTCTAAGCTGACCGTAAGTGTTCGAGAGGAAGAAGTATATGAGTAATTTAAGCTTTTCAAACGACTGGCAAACCTGGGCGTTAATTGTCGGATTAGGGTTTCCATTCCTGGTCGTTTTACTAGGAGAGGTTATTTATCATCTACAAAGGCGCGGTAGACCGCTGGCGGCTACGCTGATGGTTGTAAAAAACCTCGTCCTGCCCATCTTAATGCTGATGGTTTTAGTCAGGAATGTCCTGACGCTTGACGTTAACGGGAATTTTCCCAAGCTCGTCGCAACGCTGTTCTGGATATCTGTTATCTACGCCTCTCTCTCGCTGTTTAATGTGATTTTGTTTGAAGAAGCTGAGGCGCATACATGGCGGGGACGGATGCCCAAACTGCTGATCGATCTTTCTAGGTTGTTTTTGGTGCTTGTGGGAAGCGCGATCGTGCTGGCGGTGGTGTGGGGTGCTGATTTGGCGGGTCTTGCTACCGGATTGGGCGTTAGCTCGATCGTGATCGGTTTGGCGCTTCAGGACACACTAGGGAGCATCATGTCTGGCATTGCGCTGCTTCTGGAACGCCCCTTCAGTGTGGGTGATTGGTTGCGAATTGGAGATATCGAAGGGCAGGTAGTTGATATCAATTGGCGCTCTGTTCGCCTGCTAACTCTCGAACGCGAGGTGATTATTGTTCCCCATCAGTTCATTGGAAAAGAAATAATCCGTAATTACAGCCAACCAGAACGTATTTACAACCAACGTATCAATATTGGGTTTTCCTACGATACCCCCCCTAACCTTGTGAAGCAGGTACTACTAAGTACAGCTTTGGCTACACAGGGAATATTAGTCGAACCCGAACCAGAGATCAAAACCACATCCTATGATGAGACTGCAATTATCTACGAGGTGGAGTTTTTTATCGAAAACTTTGAGGATGTGGAGCAGATACTCGATCGATTTATGACGCGAGTCTGGTACGCAGCGCAGCGAAACAATCTGACGTTATATCGCTACCGATACGAGTATGCTGTGGAAACTGCTGATAAGGCTGATAGCGCTTCAAGTAAGTTAGCTCAAAGCCTGCACTCAATTCCCGGATTTATGCCTTTGGCTAGAGAAGCGAAAAATTTGGATGACTTAACTAAGGGAACTATTTTACAGAAGTTTGGTGCGGGAGAGAAAGTCATCCGGCAGGGCGATCCTGGTAATGCTTTGTACATTATCATTGCGGGTGAGGCTAAGGTCACAGTCACGAACAAGTTGGGCATGGAGTTGGAGGTAATGACTATCTTGCGCGGTGAGTTTTTTGGCGAGATGGCACTGTTTAGTGGGGAACCGAGTCCGGTATCGATCGTCGCATCTGACGATTTGCAAGTTCTTGTCGTCTACTCGGATGCTGTAAATACGATGATTGAACGTCAACCTAGTTTGGGGCATGAAATAGGTCAAATTATAGAAGCGCGAAGCAAAGCGGTAAGTATGGTCGGGCAGGCAGATGTTGCGTCAAGAGCTGAGGTTGATTCGCGATGAGGATTTTGAACTAAATTGATATCGAGTAACCAATTAAGGGATCGGGACTAATTTTCTTTTCGGTTTGTGACAATTTTACCATTCAAGGGGCTGATTAAAAAGCCCGGTCTATGGCCGTGCAAAGTATTACGAATCACAGCCGCCTCTGCAAGACTGGGGAGAAGTCAAGCCTAAAATATCCTTGTAGGAAACTGCGACTCTAATTGCGAAGCCCAGAGACCGTCAATCTTTGCAATCAATTCACCTCCAGCCCAGAGAAAGGTTTGAGTGATGAGGTTTTGCGCTTCAATGTTCACGCCACCCAAAATTATGTCACGGTCTGGATTAAACCTCTGAATATAGGCGTAATCATTTCCACCATTGGCTGAGTACCAATTTCTTGTGCGATCGCCAATATAAAATGTGTTTTGTCTGGCGTTAGGGTTGCCAATTAAAGTATCTACCTCATCACTCAACATCGTGTTGGTGTCTGTACCTGGCGTTGCTTAATCAGGGTATGAAAAAATAATTTTAAAATCCAGAAACTGTGTCGAAAATGGTTTCTATGACTTGCATATTTTGCCTTGCATACCGTAAATCAGCAACGCCTTAGTTTCACCACCTGTTACCAAAAACGGAGTATTTATCGATGTCATTGTCTATTCCTCTCAAGTTAGGTTGGTAAAGATGATTATTCGTTTGCCTTTTTAGACTTTCTCCACAAGTGAGCTGCACCCAAGCCCAAAAAAGCCAACAATGAGGCCAATGGGGAGGCGTTCTCTGGTACAGCAGTAGGAGGAGATTCGTTAATTTCTAAGGTCACACCCCCCTCACCTCCAATAGCTCCATTTCGCAAGACGAACTTAAATGTCCCGGGATCGACAAACATAAATCCGTTATTTCCACCCCAAACTCCGCCATCATTTCCCGGAGCAACTTGCATACCAAATTGAGAGGGAATTCCGTTCTCAAAAAACAAAACAGGATTATCTGGGAAGTTGAAATCATCACTGGCCGTATAGGTGACAGGAGTTAAACCTGTAGCAAAGTCCAGAAATCTAAAGTTCAGAGATAGCAGTCCTGGTCGAGCTTGATAGTCACCATCATTCATGACCAGGAACTCCTCGCCGACTTTAGTCAGATGTGTATCGTCGTAGGAAAAGTCACCTGTGTAGACACCCGCGAATTTCGGATCGGTGACGTAGGCGAGATCGACGTTGACTTTGATTGTGCCTGTGATTGTAGCTGCCATAGCTGGAGATCCCCCTAATGTGGATATTAAATATGTTCCCAGGATAGCGGTCAGTCCATATTTTATGTTCATTGGATATTCCTGATTTGAAAGGCTTCACCCACAAGAGCGAGTTTGTTTTCGTTTGTAGCAGCAATTAACGAAAACAATATCTTGAGATACAAATTAAAGCTTTTTGCGGTATTTGATACCGTAAATTTACTAGGAATTACGCACTCCGACAAAAGAAACCGGGTTTTACCGAATCTACGGGTTGCAACGCGTCTTGTCGTAAAAACCCGGTTTCTAAACCCCGTAAGTTCTACCTACAAAAGAAACCGGGTTTTTTACCGAGTTTACGGGCAGCAACTAAGTATTGTCGTAAAAACCCGGTTTCTGGAGCCTCATGCTCACAACTCAAAACTATCGATCGCCAAATGCCATTTTTTCTCATACAGCCGATCGCACATTTCCCGTTTCTCAACCGCCAAATATTCCTGAAATTCGGGTTTTTCCAAGCCGCTGCGCCACATTACCAGAGCATCTTCTCCAGTGTCTTCGTAGTATCGTTTCCGCCGTCCCGCCTCTTTAAAACCAAACTTTTTGTACAGAGAAACTGCGGCTAAATTAGAATCCCGCACTTCTAAAGTCGATCGCTCTAATTGTCTGTCGCGAGCCGATTTCAGCAAAGCCAAAAGCAGAGCTTGTCCCAAACCCTGACGTTGAAAACTAGGATGAATTGCCAGCATGATAATGTGAGCTTCCTCTAAAATCGCCCACAAACAACCGATACCGATGAGAGTTGGGGGAATCTGTAGGGGCGATGCCCCCGTGCCCGCCTGGTTTTGTAGGGGCGGTGGATGGTGCGTGCCCGCCCCGTTTTGAGCTGATTCGCAGTCCTCAGTTTCCCGCGTCCACAAACCGAGTAAATCGCTGTTAGGACTGTCTAACTCGCGCCTGTAGCCTTCGATCGCCCAAATACCCCCAAAACAAAGTCGATCGAGTTCTACCGCACAAGGCAGGTGTTCTGGGGCGAGATGTTTAATTTCTATAAAACGCACAGGGGATTTTAGATTTTAGATTTTAAAATTACTCAAAAGCATCAATCTGGGGCTGATGACCCAATTGCTTGCGGTCAATTGTACACTGGAGAACACAGTAAGGATAGTTATTTCGCGATGGTATCAACTCAATCTGTCGGGGTGGAATCTGGACTTCAGTACCTGTCTGAGTCTCAAGATGCCAGGGAAAGTCGATCGCCCAATCAAGAACTTTTACCGCTGACAGCCAGTGTTAACAGTCGCGATCGGTTGGAAATAGGAGGCTGCGAGGTGACAGCTTTGGTGGAGCAATTTGGCTCGCCACTGTACATCTTAGATGAAGAAACGCTGCGAGCGACCAGCAGCCAGTACCGAGATGCTTTTAAACGGTACTATCCGGGATCTTCTCAAGTGCTCTATGCTTCTAAAGCTTGGAGTTGTTTGGCAGTTTGCGCGATCGCAGCTTCGGAAGGTTTAGGCATAGATGTGGTATCTGCGGGGGAAATCTACACCGCACTGCAAGCCGGCGTGAATCCCGACAAAATCTATTTTCACGGGAACAACAAATCCCGCGAGGAAATCCAGCTAGCTGTCGAAAGTGGCTGCGTTACCGTAGCCGACAATTGGCTCGATTTGGAGACTCTAGCAGAGTTGGGAAAATTGGGTGTCAGCAGCAAGACAGGCGGGCCGACACGGGTTATGGTGCGGTTTACCCCTGGAATTGAGTGTCACACTCACGAATACATTCAAACTGGTCAAATCGACAGTAAATTTGGCTTCGATCCCAATTCCCTCGATCGAGTTTTTAGTTTCCTCAGCAAGCAACCGTCGTTATCGTGCGTGGGAGTACACGCTCACATCGGCTCTCAGATTTTTGAAGTGAAACCCCATCATGATTTAGCCGAAGTCATAATTCAGGCCTTGACAAAAGCACATAGTTACGATTTAAAACCGACAGAAATTAATATTGGCGGCGGGTTGGGCATTCGCTATACTGAAGCGGACGATCCTCCGAGCATTCAAAAGTGGGCTCATACAATTTGCACCGCAGTGATAGCAGCTTGCGATCGACATCAATTGCCGTTGCCTAAATTGCTTTGCGAACCGGGTCGATCGCTCGTGGGTACAGCCTGCGTCACCGCTTATACCGTTGGCTCTCAAAAAGTCATTCCGGGAATGCGGACGTATTTAGCAGTCGATGGCGGTATGTCGGACAATCCGCGTCCAATTACCTATCAATCAGTTTATCGAGTTCTCGCAGCCAACCAAATGTCTGCTCCCTTAACGGAAACAGTGACAGTTGCTGGCAAACACTGCGAATCAGGCGATATTCTGATTAAAGATGCTAAGTTGCCAGAGTGTCAGGCAGGAGATGTCCTCGTCGTCACGGCTACAGGAGCATACAATTACAGCATGGCTTCTAACTACAACCGAGTGCCCAGACCGGCTGCGGTTTTGGTGAGAAATGGGGAAGTTAACACGATCGTACAGCGGGAAACTTACCAAGATTTGCTGAGGTTTGACCGCCTTCCTGAACGACTCGGAACTCAAAAGTAAAAAGTAAAAAGTAAAAAGCAAAAAGTAAAAAGTAAAAAGAAAGATAATTCATTTTGAATTCTTGATGATTGTCTTTTAACTTTTTACTTTTGGCTTGTTCAGTCACGCGATTGGAATAATAACTGTTCATGGTTCATGGGTTAGAGTGCATCACGGTTCGCGGTTCACAGGCGGTAGGGTTCGATGAACCATGAACAATCAACAATCTGGCTATGACTTTGGCCTCGTTCAGTCCTTATTGATTCAGGCGATCGATATTGGACTGGTATTTGCGCTTGCGTATTTGGTGCTCGTCATTGTTGGAGAGCGCAGGACGCTGTGGATGGTAAGGGGATTTATCATTTTGATGCTGGCGGCGGCGCTGAGCAACTGGGCTGGATTGAGGCTGTTGCACGTTGCCCTCAACAGCTTGGTGACTGGTTCGGCTGTGGCAATGGCGGTAATATTGCAGTCGGAGTTTCGCCGATTTCTGGAACAATTGGGTCGGGGGGAAATTAGACAATTGTTTGGACGCGATCGCCGACAAAATCCCGAACCGGACAGCGTAATAGATGAAATTGTGGACGCAGTAAAAGAACTTTCGCAAAACCGCACGGGCGCTTTACTAATTGTCGAAACAGATTCTCCGATCGACGATCGGGATTTTTCGGTGCCGGGAGTGAAGCTAAATGCTGAAGTTTCTAAAGAATTGTTGCAGACTATTTTTCAACCGCAAACTTTGCTTCATGACGGGGCTGTTTTGATTCGAGCTTCGCGGATCGTGTCGGCGGGGGTAATTTTGCCTTTGTCCGATCGCAGCGCGTCGCGGCAGTTGGGAACCCGCCACCGGGCGGCGATGGGGATTACGGAACGGGTGCAAGCTTGCGTGTGCGTGGTGGTGTCCGAGGAAACGGGTTCTATTTCTTTGGCGCAGATGGGAACTTTAAATCGACCTTTAACTAGCAGCAAACTGAAAGAATTGCTGGAAGCAAAGCTGTTTCCGTCGGAGGGAGAAAGAGCTGTGGCTCCAATTCCGATCGGCAATCTCGGACGGCAGATAGGATTGAAGGGAGTGACACTGTTAAAGCGGATAATGCGCCGGTCGGGTAATCGGGAGAAACCATGAGTCAAGGAATTTGCTTGGAAAAGTTGCCGGAGGATCTGCAACAAGAACTACTGCCTAAGCACATAGCAGTGATTATGGACGGGAACGGGCGCTGGGCTAAGAATAAGGGGTTGCCGCGGATTGCGGGACACCGCCGAGGAGCTAGCACTCTCAAAGAACTGCTGCGCTGCTGCAAAGATTGGGGGATTCCAGCTTTAACGGCCTATGCTTTTTCGACGGAGAATTGGGGGCGGCCGGTCGGAGAGGTGGATTTTTTGATGAGTTTGTTTGAGGGCAAGCTGCGGCAAGAATTGCGAGAGATGGTGGACGAAGACGTGCAAATTCAATTTATGGGGAATTTGGAGGCTTTGCCGAAGTCTTTGCAGGCCCAAATAGAGCGTTCTGTGACGGCCACTCGGCACAATCAGGGAATTCTGTTTACGGTGGCAACGAATTACGGCGGGCGCCAGGAGATTGTACAAGCTTGTCGGGCGATCGCCACTCAGGTGCAGGAAGGCAAGTTGCAGCCGGAGGAGATTGATGAGGTTTTATTTAAACGCTATTTGTATACTGCTGATATTTGCGACCCGGATTTGCTGATTCGGACTAGCGGGGAAATGCGGTTGAGCAATTTTCTGCTTTGGCAAATGGCTTATTCGGAAATTTACATTACTGAGACGCTGTGGCCGGATTTCGATCGATCGGAGTTTCACCGCGCTTTGTCTACTTATCAGAAACGCAGCCGCCGATTTGGAAAAGTGTAACGATTTGAGATTTTAGATTTGCGATTTTAGATGGGAAAATACAGACAAAAACGCCACTTTTCTGTACATTCACCGACAATCCATCAATCTAAAATCCAAAATCTCAAATCTAAAATCGAATTAGGGCCCTGAGAAAACAGCAGCTTCAATGTCCTGACGCGACAGGGAGTATTTGAAGAAGCGCTGAATATCTTGGCCGTCGTTTCCAGCATTGATGTAGCGGATGGTGAGTTGGTCGATGTCGAGGGAGAGTTCTGCTTTCCATGCAGGTCGATCGATGTTCCAGCAGTGCAGTTCTCGCAGGTTTTGCTCGCAGCCGCGACTTTTTAGCCACTGTTCGATTTCTGGGAGAGGATGGTTGTACAAAGGGGTGTCAGCGGAGGGAAGAGTCATAGGATTTTAGATTTTAGATTTTAGATTGGACTCAATTTTCGCCGGAAATTTAAAAATGCTGGCATCTTTTTTAATTTTAACTCCCACGAATTAGGCCGATCGCGATCGCCAGTACCAAACATCCGACTAAGGTAGCCCCCATAATAAACAGGGCGAATATTTCTCCAGGAGAAAGGGGGCGATCCGCAGGATCGAGGTAAGCCGAGTTAAAATTTTTTGCCCGCGATTGAGAAACCGGAGTGTTGAAGCCCGGGGGCTGCTGAATCACGTTCATGCGAGAATAGCCTATTTTGAGGTCGTAGGCGAGGCGGCGTTCTGGGTTGCTGAGGGTGGCGTAGGCGTTGTTAAGCTGCTGAAATTTGGCGGTAGCGACTGTGGGTGGCAAGTCGGTGGTATCGGGATGGTAGAGTTTGCTCAGTTCCCGGTACGATCGCCTAATTGCGATCGCTGAGGCTGAAGGATGCAGCCCTAACAAGCCGTAGTAGCTAGAACCCAAGGGGGTTTTTCCTGGCATTTTTTGACTTTCGTTTTGTGCAGTTCCCTCGTTAGAAGTCACCGAAGCGCCTCTGGGCTTGTTGATAATTTTTGATTATTTTAGACCAAATTTGAGGGTAGCGCCACTGTCTGCGATGTCGAGGGGTTGAGGGTGGGCGATCGGCGACGGCAAGTAACATCAAACTCAGCACCAAGATATTCATGCCGTCGGCTTCATCGATTTGTGATGCCACTTGACGAAGTGTTTGAGATATCTGACTCACCCATCGATCTGGTAAGCCGATTTCGCCAGAACCTTTTCTCGACAGTGCGGATATTTTTTTCATATCTCAGTTGCTCCAAGTAAAGCAGCAAATACTTCAATTCATCATCGCTCTCATCCCCCTCAAAGGGGTTTACTCGCACCAGATTGCCATAGCTGCGCTCCCACTTTTGAGGTGTATCATCCACTGCAATGATTGACTCTAGACGATACCCTTTGCGCTTGACCTTTTTTAGGTTTTTGCGATTGTAATATTCAAAGCATTCAATATCGTAAGCAACCGTGCAGCGATCGCTTGCCCACACAAACGATAAAGTTTTGGGATATTCAAAGATGGCTGACACAATTGCGATCGCATAAGACGGCGTAGAAGATGTCCAAACTGCCACCTCAAACCAGTCTAGGCAATTCTTTAAAAAGACATCTAGAAACGGTCGTTTGTAAATGTAATATGGCTCCACTAAAAAGTCAGCTTGCCGAGGGAGAGATGCTTCGGTAGCATAAATTAAAGTTTCATCAAGATCGAGAATCAGTAGTTTTTTGCTAGAATCCATAATCAAAAATCGTTCATCACTAAGTCTAGCTCCACTTCCTGTACCCAATTACTTTAAACTATGAATCGCCCCGCAAATTTTGCACGTCCTCAACGCTAAGCCCCGTAACTTGCGCGATCGCGGCATTATCTAGCTGTGAGAGTAATTGTCGGGCGATCGCCAACTTCTCTTCTCGCTTGCCTTGTTCGATGCCTTGTTCGATGCCTTGTTCGATGCCTTGTTCGATGCCTTGTTCGATGCCTTGTTGGATGCCTTGTTGGATGCCTTGTTCTATGCCTTGTTCGATGCCTTGTTCTATGCCTTGTTCGATGCCTTGTTCTCGTGCTTCCTGAGAAGCTTTCATAATCGCCCCCTGTTGGTCATAAATAAACTGTTCTCTCCTGTCTAAATCTTCCACTTCTTCCCGGCTTAACTTGGCTTGATTCGCAATATTAAAAGCTTCATGTATTTCCGGTATGCTATCCATTGTTTCGGGAACTGATGTCAGACTTCTGGCATTTTTCATGAAATAAATCCATTTGTCGGCTAGTGTTTCAAGTTCCTCCTCTTTTTTAGTAAACTTCGGCAACTCTACAAACACTAAATCCAGATCGTTTTCGGGATAAGTAAAGTTTTTCTTGACTTCTTTGAACACAAATCTCGAAATCCATTCTTCGGTGTTCGCAAACATTTCAAAATCAGTAATTGTCAAAGCTATCACTGGTTTCAGCAATCGATATCCTTGTGCTGCTTCCAATTGAAAAGCGTAAGTTTTCGCTGCATTGTACAAAACTCGCTTGCCAAAAGACTGGACGTTGAGCACTTGCATTTCAATAATTACTAAAGTGCCATCGCTGAGTTTGGCTTTCACATCCAGATAACTATCTTTTAAGCCTTCTAGTTTGGGCGGCAGATTTGGGTTGATTATTTCTAAGTCTTCGATGGTGGGATTGCCTTCATAAATTAAGGCGTTGAGAAAGCTAATTAGAATCTCTTTGCTTTCTGAGGAACCGAAGATTTTTTTGAAGGCATAATCTGTTTTTGGGTTGATAAATATCATGGCTTTAATTTGGTAGGAGGGGTTAAATCAGTGAGGCATAGTTTGTCGCAAGTGTCAGGAATCACCTGACGAGCGCAAATTCCTTACATCCTCAAGGCTAAGCCCGGTAGTTTGGCTGATGGTTTCGTCATCTAGCCGTGATAGTAATTGTCTGGCGATCGCTAGCGTTTCTTCTCGTTTTCTTTCCTCTCTTGCTTCCTGTATTCCTGCCTGTCTTGCGTCTTCAAAAGCTTTAATAATTGCCCCCTGTTGGTCGTGAATAAACTGTTCCATGCGTTCCAAAGCTTCTACTTCTTCCCGACTTAACCGGGCTTCATTGGCAAGATCGAATGCTTTGTGGATTTCCGGTACGCTATCCATTGTTTCGGGAACTTCTGAGAGAATTCTGGCATATTTCATGAAATATATCCATTTATCTGTCAAAGTTTCTAGTTGACTTGCTTCTTTAGAGAATTTAGGTAATTCTACAAACACTAAATTCATGTCATTTTCCGGATAGTTTAAATTGCTTTTAACTTCTTTATACACAAATCGCGAAATTAAGTTATGGCTGTTGCGAAACATTTCAAAATCTGTAATGGTTAAAGCTATTAATGGCTTGAGCATTCGATAGCCTTCTCCTTTTTGCAATTGAAATGCGTAGGTTTTGGCTGCATTGTACAACACCCGATTGCCAGAATATTGAACGTTGAGAACTAGAATTTCAATAATGACTAAGCTGCCATCGTCTAGTTTGGCTTTCACATCCAGATAACTATCTTTTAAGCCTTCTAGTTTGGGCGGCAGATTTGGGTTGATTATTTCTAAGTCTTCGATGGTGGGATTGCCTTCATAAATTAAGGCGTTGAGAAAGCTAATTAGAATCTCTTTGCTTTCTGAGGAACCGAAGATTTTTTTGAAGGCATAATTGGTTTTCGGGTTGATAAATATCATAGTTGTCAGATTTAGCTTTGAGGTTATCGGTTTTGTGGCGAAGCAACGAGATTTGAGATCCGTCAAACGGCTGATTTTGTTTCAGGTAAGGGTTTGACATTTTCCGCCAAATGTGCGTTAGCACTCGCCAGCACAGGCTCGTCGCTGCTGTGTTCCTCATCAATGGGAATTTGGCAAGAAATCAGTTCTGTGACGATGCGATCGCCCAAAGCGTCTTCCCAATCCTGCAACTGTTCCCTAGCTTTGATCGGCTCATTGACAGCTACGTCTACGCCCATTTGCTGAAGGTTGAGGCTGTGGGCTGCCGATCGGCGATTGACAAACTCCACCAGCCAAACGCTCAATCCGACTGCGGCCATCAAAGGCAATACAATCCGGTAATCGCGGGTTAATTCAAACATCAACAGGATGGCTGTCAGCGGTGCTCTGGCGCTGCCTGCGAGCACGGCTGCCATTCCCACCATTGCGTAGGCGGGAGGGCCGGCAACGTGTTCGCCCAAAGCCGGCAGCATTTCCAAAAAGAGGCCGTAAGCCGAACCCAGGGAAGCTCCCAAAAACATCGCCGGAGCGAAGATGCCGCCCACTAAACCGCTGCCGAGGCTGATTGCGGTCATCGCCAGTTTGACAAACAGCAGCAGCAGCAGCAAAGGCAAGGAAAACTTGACATCTTGGAGCATTGCTTGGACTGTTTCGTAGCCGACACCTAAAATTTGAGGAAATTGCAGGGCGACTAAGCCGACGCAAGCCCCGCCGACGATCGGGTGAAGCGGTCGGGGCAGTCGTCCGAGCCGAGCAAATCCTCGGACTTTTCCTTGAAAACAGCGATCGGCTAATTGAATTGCTTCTGTGTAGGCTAGGGAAACTACGCTGGCCAAAAGTCCCAATCCCATGTAAAAAGGCAGTTCCAAGGGGCTGCGGACATCGTAGACCGGCAAAGCAAAGGCCGGCTGAGCTCCCAAACAAATTTGACCGATCAGCGCCGAAACTACGGCCGATAGCAAGACAACGCTGACTGACGAAGTGGCGAAGGTGCTGCCGAGCACAACTTCTAAGGCAAAGAATACTCCGGCGATGGGAGCGTTAAACCCGGCGGATAAACCTGCTGCTGCTCCCGCGCCGAGGAGCAAGCGCTGCCGTTCTGGGGAGAGCTGCAAGACTTGAGCCAGCAGCATTCCGAAGTTAGCGCCGATTTCGACGCTGGGGGCTTCGGGGCCGAGGGATGCGCCGGTGCCGAGGGATACTGAGGCTGCCACCATTTTGGTGATGGGTTTGAGGGGGGAGAGTTCTTGCAGGCCGCGGGTGGCTGCAATTAAGGAAGACATATTCGGGCCAAAATCCCGAAACCGCCAGCGCATCAGCCCGATGATGACTCCGCCGAGGGTGGGAATGCAGGCTAGCGTCCAAGGGCCTTTGGAGGCGATCGCCCCCATGAAGTCTTCCAGCATCAGGCTGTGGATCGATTTGATGAGATAGTGAAAGGTGACGACCCCTGCGCCCGTAACTCCCCCTATGACTAGGGAGAGGATGAGCAGGAGGGTTTCGGGGCTGGGGTGCAGGCGGTTGAAGAGCGGGCTGAGGCGGGAGGCTTGGGGAGTTTCTGCGGTTGGCCCGGGTGGCGGCAGCTCCACAGGAGGGGTGGCTCTCATTTAGCGGTTAATTCTTCTGTGAGAAGTTAGATAAATATTACATTTTATTTCTTATTTTAATTTTGAGCGATTTGGAGAGAATTGACAACTTAAATTAAGGCGGATTTTATGGAGTATTTTTTTGCTGGCGGCTGGGCTAGGAAGGGACTTAACGGAGGGCCGGTCAATTTGAGGTTTGAGTTTGTATTCCGAGTTACATTTAATATTTCAGGAATTTGGCAAGAATGCTGATTGAGTATATTTCAATACGGTTCAGTAAAGGAAAATTATAGCGAAAAGGTTGGGTTGAGGAACGAAACCCAACCTACGCACGATCGGTTTTTTTAGCACTAACTGAACCGTATTGGAGTATATTTGATTTGCGCCGTCATCTGATTTGAGATTTGAGATTTGAGATTTGAGATTTGAGATTGTGATCGCGAATAGACCTCTTGCAAAAGTCCTTTTAATAAAATTTTGGAACGGGCAAGATGCCCGTTCCACAAGAAAAAATGTTTTTTTTGGAACGGGCATCTTGCCCGTCCTAGTTATTTTTGAAAGAGGTCTAATAAATTCGGGGGCTTGTTTAAAGGTTTTTGGAAAGGGCGATCGCACCCGACACCGATTGTTACTAACTTTCAAATAAAGACGAGCGCAAGTATTTTTAATTTTTTTTACGATTTTTTACCGCAGATGCACGCAGATTAACGCGGATGAATGTGGAGATGTTAATAGATTCCGGGAATTAATTTTTTTACTCGCTGGCTGTATTCTGAATAGTCGGGATATTTCTCGCTCAGCCAAGTTTCTTCGCGACTGGATTTTATATCGAAAAATATTAGTAAAATTGCAGTGGCTATTAAATGGGATATGCTCATTTGAAAAAGTGTCCAGCCCAGGGCGACTGAGATTAAGCCGCTGTACAAGGGATGTCGCACCATTCCGTAAATGCCTGTTTGGACTAATTCTCCGTCTTCTCTGGGATAGGGCAACGGGGTGAGGTTTTTTCCTAAGTCTATTAGTGCTTTGATTGTGAAAATTAATCCGATCGAGCTGAGAATACTTGCTAGAGTCCAGCTAAGATAAAAAAGTAGTTGAGTTGATTGAATTTTGAATCCTGGCAGTTGATAAACTGGTAAGATTGCAAATCCTGCGAGCAATGCTCCTTGCAGCAAAACTAAATATTCGCCGCGGCTGTTGTTGCGCCAGCCTTCGCGCGTGAAACCCCAATCAGTTAATATTTTCATGGTAAGAAGGAAGTTCGGCAACGGATTTTTTAACGGGTGTAACGGATGTAACGGATAGAAGGAAGTTCGGCAACGGATTTTTTAACGGATTTAACGGATATAAAAGTTAGAACAAAACTTACTTACGCATTAAGCTAAAGAAACCGGGTTTTTTACCAAATTTGCAGGGTAAAATCTGTGTGTTTTGTGAAAAAACCCGGTTTCTGACTACCAGTGAATAAGTCGTCTTATTCTAGCCAGGGACGTGTCATTAATTCTAGTTGGTTGACTTCATCTTGGCTCAAATTCCAGCCTAATGCGCCTGCATTTTCTTGGGCTTGTTGGGCGGTTTTGGCGCCGGGAATGGGGATGACTTTGTTTTGGCAGATCAACCAGTTTAGGGCAACTTGGGCGGGAGTTCGATCGCGCTTTTTGCCCATTTTCCGCAGGGTAGACATGACTAATTCGATTTTTTCGATGCCGCTTTTGCTGAAGCGGGAGTCCATTTTGCGGGCTCCTGTAGGTTGTACTTGGGCGGTGTATTTGTCGGTGAGCAATCCTTGGGCTAAGGGGCTGTAAGCTAAAATTGTGACTCCCAATTCGCGGGCTGCACTCACAATTCCTTGTTTTTCTACTTGCCGCGACAGCAATGAGTAGCGGACTTGATTTGTTGCTAGGGGAACTCCTCTGGCTGCTAGTATTTTGTGGGCTTCGCGCATCTGTTCTACTGAATAGTTGCTGACTCCTACTGCTTGAATTCTGCCTTGTTTTACTTCGTCTGCTAAGGCGTTCATCAGGGTTTCTTGACTCAGTAAAAAAGTGAATGGCCAGTGTACTTGGTAGAGGGCTATTTGTTCTACTTGCAAGCGTTTTAAGCTGGCACTCAAGGCGTCGGAAACTGATTTTCCTGTGATGCGCCAAGGTACGGGACCGAATTTGGTGGCTATTTGCACGGGTTGGCTGGTTTTTTTGATAAACTGTCCCAGCAATTCTTCTGACAAGCCTTTACCGTAGACTTCGGCTGTGTCGAAAAAGTTGACTCCGCTGTCTAGGGATGTTTTGAATGCTGCTTCTACTTCGGCGGCGCCGTAGTTGCTGCCGTAGTTCCAAAATAGTTTGTCGCCCCAAGCCCAAGTTCCGACGCACAGGGGAATGACGGCTGGGCCATTTTGTCCTAGGGTAATGGTTGTCACGCTTGCTAAATCCATAATTCTTGATTCTCTTTATTTTTATATGAATTTATACGAATAATTGCGATCGAGCTTCTAGCCCAGGGAAGAATGGCGGCTGGTTGCGGTATCTCAGTTACTATAAATGAGTCATGCTGTGTTTATTTGAATAGTTATGTCGATCGACCGTTTACCAGATTCAAGATTAACAGATTCCGCGACTCCTGCTATCAAGAGAGTTACCCTCGTGACTATGTTCCGGTTGGGTTTGTTTCAGATGGGATTGGGCATGATGTCGATTTTGACGCTGGGGGTGCTCAATCGCGTGATGATTAAGGAGTTGGCGATTCCGGCTACTGTGGTGGCTGGTACGCTGGCTATGCACCAGTTTGTCGCCCCGGCTAGGGTGTGGTTCGGGCAAATGTCTGATGCCAAGCCTTTGTTTGGCCATCACCGCACGGGTTATGTGTGGGTAGGAAGCGTTTTGTTTGCGATTTCTGCTTTTTTAGCGGTGCAGGTGATGTGGGGCTTGGGCGGCAGTTTGGAGGCTGTGGGATGGACGACTGCTACTTACGGTTGGGTTGGTTTGTTGGGTTTGATTTTTGCGCTTTACGGTATTGCTATTTGTTCTAGTTCGACTCCTTTTGCTGCTTTGTTGGTGGATGTTTCGGATGAGGAGGATCGATCGAAGTTGGTGGGTGTGGTGTGGTCGATGCTGATGGTTGGTATTATTATCGGGGCGATTGTTAGCAGCGGTTTGCTGAAGCAAATTGATGGAGATGTGCCGCGGGAAGTGTTGCAGGCTTCGATTAACGGTTTGTTTGTGAAGGTGCCGGCGGTTGTTTTGCTGTTGGTGGGGATTGCAACTTTTGGGGTTGAGAAAAAGTATTCGCGGTACGGGGCGCGATCGTCCGCAGTGAATCGAGAAGATAAAATTACGTTGGGAAGTGCGCTGCGGATTTTGACTGCTAGCCGCCAAACCGGTTTGTTTTTTACTTTCCTGCTGGTTATGACAATTTGCTTGTTTATGCAGGATGCGGTTTTGGAACCTTACGGCGGGGAAATTTTTAAGATGCCGATTTCGGAAACTACTCGCTTGAATGCTATTTATGGTACTGGTGTGCTTTTTGGTTTGAGCGCAACTGGTTTTTTAATTGTGCCGCGCATTGGCAAGCAAAATACGATTAGGTTGGGCTGTTTGTCGGTGGCTGCTTGTTTTGGTTTAATTATTTTATCTGGATTTACAGGAAATCCAATTGTTTTTAAGTCGGCTTTAATGTTGTTTGGTTTAGCTTCGGGAATTACGACGACTGGTGCGCTGAGTTTGATGTTGGATTTGACTGCTGCTGAAACTGCTGGGACTTTTATTGGCGCTTGGGGTTTGTCGCAGGCGATGGCGCGTGGTGTGGCGACGATTAGCGGCGGTGCTATTTTGGATTTGGGCAGAAGTTTGTTTGGGGTGCCGATGTTGGCTTACGGGTTGGTTTTTGCTGTGCCGGCGGTGGGTATGATTCTTGCTGTTTGGCTGTTGGGTAGGGTGGATGTTGGGGAGTTTCAGGATAATGCTAAAAGTGCGATCGCCACTATTCTTGGAAATGAATTAGACTGAGAGAAGAAGACCGGGCGGTTGAAACCGCGTCTATACAGACAAAACCCGCCTCCGCGGGTTGAAGAAAGTTATCTTCAGTCCGCGGAGGCGGACTTCGTTTTTGTAGACGCGGTTTCAACCGCCGTCTTCGTTTTTGTAGACCTGGTTTCAACCGCCGTCTTCGTTTTTGTAGACCTGGTTTCAACCGCCGTCTTATCGTACCAACAAAATACAAATGAAAGATTTTTGGGATTCTATTTTAACTTTTTCTCAGACTACTGTCAACACAATTGGGCAGCAGTTTTTGAAAGATTTCGGTTCTGCACAAGCGGATGAGAAGGATGATGGGAGTTTGGTTACGCAGTCTGATAATTGGGCGGATGCGGAGATTAGAAGTGCGATCGTATCTAGTTTTCCCAGTCACGGAATTTTGAGCGAGGAAGGAGAACACGTTTTCCCAGGTACTGAATGGTGTTGGGTTGTCGATCCTCTGGATGCTACAACTAATTTTGCGCGGGGAATTCCGATTTGGGGAATTTCTTTGGGTTTATTGTATCGCGGAACTCCGGTTTTTGGCTGCGTGCATTTGCCACCGGTGAATCAATTTTTTCACGGTTTTTATGCAGGGGATTTGGTGGGTGACAATGTATTGACAAATATGCCTCAAGGTGCGTTTTTAAACGGTCGGCCGATTAGTCCGACTGCTGATAAAATGAGCGGAAATCATATTTTTAATTTGTGTTCCCGGAGTGTGGGAATCGGGCCTCATCTTCCGAGTAAAATTCGGATGTTGGGTATGGCTAGTTACAATTTTTTGACGGTGGCTTCGGGTGCGGCTATGGGAGGGGTGGAAGCGACTCCGAAAATTTGGGATATAGCCGGGAGTTGGGTAATTGTGAAGGCTGCGGGTGCGGTTTGGCTGCCGCTGGAATCCCAGGCGATTTTTCCGCTGGAAGTGGGGAAGAATTACGGCAGGATTTCTTATCCGACTTTGGTGATGAACCGGCAGGAGTTGGTGTCGGTGTTTTTGCCGTTTGTTGAGGCTTGGAAGAAGAAAAAAATGGGGTGATACTATTTTCGATTTTCGATTTTTGATTTTCGATTAAGGAATTACTAATTCTCTAAGGGTTTGAATCTAATCTACAGTTTCATTCTTTTTGGGAACTGGTATAATTTGCGATCGCACAAATCGCACAATTATTAAATAAAACTGCATGGCAGGCGTGACGGAGGAGTCTCCCGCGCCTGCCGTGCGGTTTGGAAGAAATATACCGACCGATGACCGATGGTTTAAGTATGCCTACTCTTGTCTATTTCTGCCAATCTGCGATCGGGTGGTTTTGTTTTACGTCGATCGGGTGATGCGGTGCTGGTACAATTTGTGGTAATTTTTCTACTAGCTATTATCTCTATAAAATAAATTTTAAATAAGCGATCGGGCTAATCAGCATAGCACAATTCTCGCATTCGAGTTGCTGACAGCGGCAGTCCCAATTCTACCAGCGTTTCCAAATACTCGTCAGGCGTTTTTGGCGGATTCTTGAGCCTGATTCTTTGTTTTTCCGCTGCTTGGCATACACCTTGCCAATTGAAGTTGAGCAAGCGCAGGATAAACCGATCTGGGTGCAGCGGTTCAATATTATATTGTCTGAGTTTGTCAGCAGGAAAATCTCTGAGATTGAAAGTAACGATAAAATCCGCGCTAGAAAGAATTGCTGCTGCTAGAACATGGCGATCGCCCGGATCGGGAAGTTCCAAATCTTGTATAATTGTTTCATAGCCTTGCACTAAACAATTCTTAATGCTGGCATTCATCATATTTTTGGTTCTGGTAAGTCGTTCTGATGTAAGATTTGGATTGTTCAGAAGCACGTTTCTTATCCATTCTTCGTGAATCTCTTCTGTCCACCTCGGTTCAAATACCTCACCAACTCCTAGTTCCATCAACAAATCGCGGAGTGCGGCTGAATATAACACATTAGCATCGCAGACAACTTTGACAATTTTCATGAGTTAGTCGTACAAACCGAGTGCTTCTGATTCTGCCACAAGTTCGTCAAGGATTTTACTTCTTTTGTCATAATCCTGCTTTTTATATTTCATGACATCTTCGTAACGAATCCGACGGCAGCTTTGTACCATTTTATAAGGAATTTCGCCATCATCTAGTAACTGCCACACATACTCGCGGTCAACATTCAGTATTGTAGCAACCTGCCAGATATCGAGTTCCTTAGTAAGCGGAATCAGCTTGACAGTATTGCCGCTACTTGTTTGTTGCAAAATCGCCAACAGCAGAGGTAATGCAGCGGCAGGTATATCAATTGTTTTGCCCTCTTTTTCGTTTAATATCAATTTGAGGGATTCGCCAGACGGATGATTTTGCAAGTGCGACTCTAAAGCGCGGCTGCTGATTTTTGCAACCGCTGCTTCTTCGGCTGTCGGTAAAACAGGTGCTGAATTTGGGTCTCCGGTGAATGTCATGTTAATTTGGGGGTGAGTATAACAGGCAATCAATTATAATTGTAGCAATTTGAGAATGCGATCGCCAAAATCGAGCAAGGAGGTTAACCTGTGGCATACAGGGACTTTACAACTTTAGCGAAAGTTAGAGAATCTTTTAATTTAACCGTAGAAGAACCTTTAGATTTGTTTGGTGATATCCCAGAGGTACAGCCAAGTTCCTATTTGCAAACTACTTTCAATGAAAACCTGTCTTTAGCTACTGCAATTAATACAAAAAAGGCTCGCGCTGAGTTAATTATTGCTCCAATATTATTGGAAGTCAGGCGGCAATTTAATTTTCAAGTTGGTTTTTTCTCTGGTTCAGAATTCAATGTAGATGTAGAAGCGGGCTTAAACGGGTATTGCGATTATATTCTCACTGCATCGAAGGATTCCTATGAAATTCGCGCCCCGGTAATTACTCTCACAGAGGCTAAAAATGAAAGTATTAAATCCGGTTTAGGTCAGTGTATTGCAGAAATGGTAGCCGCCCAATTATTTAATCAGCGCAGCGGAGAGCAAATTGAAAGCATTTATGGGGCTGTTACTACGGGTACTGATTGGAAGTTTCTTAAATTGAGTAACAGCACAATTTTCATTGACAAGCGAGACTTTTTTATTAATGAAATTAGTCGGATATTGGGCATTTTAACAATGCCGTTTCAAGGCTTTTATTCTATGGATCGCACTTGATGCAAACAGCAAAATAACAGATACTAGGATTAGGGACACAACATTGCTGTGTCCCTACTGCAAAATCAATTTATTGCCTCATGCGATTAATTTCGACAGCACATTAGACAACTTAGCACCGAGATTCTCAACAGAGTCCTGCTGTTTGGGATCTTTCATCGTACCGTCAGCATTAAATGCTTCAAAAGCTTGGGGAATTGCTTTCTGATCCGGCAGTACCAATACGTTAATATTCCCCAAGATCGATCGCAAATGCACTAATCCCCGCAAACCGCCCATTCCCCCTGGGGAAGCACTCATAATTACCGCTACTTTGCCAGTAAATGCCACCAATCCCGGTTCACCCGGTGCTGGGCGCGATACCCAGTCGATCGCATTTTTCAACACAGGCGTAATTGAACTGTTATACTCGGGGGAAGCTATCAAAAACCCGTCATGCGCTACCATCAATTCCTTCAATTTGCGGGCATTTTCTGGCATTCCCTCTTTTGCTTCCAAATCTTCGTCAAATAGCGGCATCGGCAAATCGCGCAAATCTACATAAGTAACTTCTGCACCCGCCGCAGTAGCCCCAGCCGCCGCAACTTTTACCAGCAGTTTGTTGTAGGATGCTTCGCGGGTACTTCCGGCAAATGCGAGAATTTTTGGTCTATTGTTCACGGTATTTCCTGATATTTTGACAAGATCATCTTGACATTTCCAAGCTAAATTTTAGCAAAGGAAGGCGATCGCTGTCTCTTTCCTTAATATATATTAGTTAAATAAATTGTCACCAATAAAAAACCGGGCAGGCGTGACTGAGGAGTCTCCCACACCGGGCGCGCGGTTTGTAGTAAATATAACCGACCGATGAGCGATATGTAAACTGTGCCTTGGTGCATCGAGTTTCTGCAATCTGCGATCGGGCGATTTAATTTTGTGCGAGCGCGTGATGCGGCGCGTGCCGAATTTGTATTAAGTCCGATGGTCTATCGCGCAATCTTTTGGTAACATTAAACTTAAGAAACACCAAAATAATTTTTTAGAAAATAGAAAACTGCATTACAAAAAGGCTGGTATCGCCCTTGTGCATTCATTTGTTGACAAACTTGAGCTAATAATTCGGCCTCTTGCTGTGTCATGATTCCTTGTAATGCTTCAAGTGCTTGAATTCGTCCCTGCATTAAGTCATAATGATTGAGTCCCAAAACTTCAATGGTTGTTTGAGCATCTTTTTGATGAGCTAAATTATTTGCAGTTGGCAGTATCTCACCAGTGCTAGAGTAATTAAAAAATTCTTCACAGTTGGCTTGTAGTGGCGAAACCCCGATCGCAAGATTCTGCTTCTTATTGCCACAATACTCTGGCCAATCTGGATCTCTGCCACAAGAAGCTAGCATATTTGTGTAATCAACAGATAATTCTGAATCAGTCTTGCTCTGAGGGGCTAGATGTTCAATATGGCTATTACTTTGCTCAACTTTCTTACAGCAGTAGCAGCAAATATAGCCTTGTTCACTTAGCAAAGAAATGTGTACCGCTGCTTTCTCAGGGTTGGAAAGATACTTGTAATCATAGTTGACACCGAGAGACTTTTGTGTAGCCTTCCAGTCGGAAAAATTTTGAGGTTCTTTCCCCTTTTGAATATATTTCATTTATTGAGAATTTCCTTGCGTTGAATTAGCCAATCTGCTCTCACAAATTCAGGATCTTCTTCTCCCATTCTGTGTGCTAATTCTTGGCGCAATTGCCGTGCATTTCCGAGTTCGCCCTTGTCTATCAAGCCAAACAATTCACGTAAATCTTCCTTAATTTGCTGCGGACGTTCTGGAGTTCCCATAAGCGTTTCTAGAATCCGATTGCTATCTTTCCCAAAGGATGGTACTCGATCGATCGCAATTCCTTCCGATGTTGACCTCAAAAGATGAACCCATTTGAGATCGCTGATTACCTGTGGCGAATGAGTCGTAATTATAAACTGGCAATTTGGGAATGTTTTTTTCAGGTTCGGAATAATCGCCCGTTGCCATTTTGGGTGCAAGTGGAGCTCAATCTCGTCAATCAAAACAACGCCGGAACCCTCAAGCGGATTGCAATCTGGATTCGGATTTGCGATCGCCAAACGCCTTGCTAAATCTCCTGCTAGTGCTAACAAGCATTTTTCACCATCGGATAGTTGATTGACGATCAGTTCATCGCCTTGTTTGTCCACAGTCATTCGCAAAGGCGATCGCCTAACCCGTAAATTTGACCAGCCGTCTAGTAATTTAGCGATCGCATATCTGACTGCTTCTAGTTCGCGATCGCGATACTCATTAGTATTATTTAGTCGTTCTTCGTTTTCTAAATCTTCCCGATCTCTAAACCATTCAAAAAAGCGCCTAAAATCGATCTGCCCTCCCGTGAGAACCTCATCATAAGCAGTTATCTGCTCAAACGAATGTTTCGTCCTAATCTTCAAAGGAATATCAAGTACGGCACGGTTAGTTGGGTAGTAAACAGCCAGAGGCAAGGCTGCATAAGAATTAGCATCTAACTGACTGTGTATGCGATCGACAACTCTTTTTAAATCCCCAAGGTTGCTGCTAGTATCCTTGCTTCGCCCTTTACTGGCCTTGGTTAAAGACCATACCACTTCCGGCCAGTCATTAATTGAAATTGTAATTTCGTTGTGAGTTTCTTTGCATCCTTTTTTGATATCATCTTCCTTGAAAGAACGTCCAGAACTATTGGGATTTTGAATTCGCTTTGTCAGCCAGGAGAGAAGAATAGCCAAACACTCAAGTATGCTGGACTTCCCCACACCGTTAATACCGATGAACACAGTCGGCTCATCGGTATCAAACTCAAGGGTCAAATCGCTGATGCCTCGGAATGAGTTCATTTTTAGACGCTTGACTTTCACGATTTGGTTATCCCTCTGGCTTAGTGGGTTATATTTTTGAGATCGTATCAAATCAATAGACCTCTTGCAAAAATAACTAGGACGGGCAAGATGCCCATCCCACAAATTTTTTTTTCTTGTGGAATGGGCATCTTGCCCGTTCCAGAATTTGATTAAAAGGATTTTTGCAAGAGGTCTAATGCTGCCAAACAAAGTCAGCAATGGATCTATCTGCGGACAAAGGAAGATTTTCACTGGAATTGAATAAGACCGATCGCACTTTTACATTCCCGACACCCAAACGCCTCTCGACGCGACTGGGAATGCCGTAACCGTAAATAATGTGTCCTTTCCCCGCCAACACCACAACTTGATAGTCGGGGTTTGCTTTGACAAATTGGGCGATTTTTTCCGCCATAGTTTCGTCCCACAAAACTTGGGCTTGCAAAAATCTTTCAAAACCCGTACTATTTCCCTGTTCAGCCTTTTGGTGTTGCTGGTAAACTTCTAGCAGCAGTTGGCGATATTCGGCGTTGTCGGTGCGAATTTCGGATATTGGGGGAATGTGCTTTTTTTCCTCGGCTGTGAGGCTTTCTAAACCTTGAGTGGCAACTTTTCTCGTTACTTCGGAGGGTGTATTTAAGGCGAGGACAGGTAGTTGATTTAATGCGGCAAACCGCAAAATGGGGGCGTAAGATTCCCAGGGAAAACGCCATCTGCGATCGTACTCTGTTTGCTCGACTAATTGCTCTTCGGTCAGTTTACCTGCTAAGTAGTTGTCGATCGCGCTTTGAAACGGACGCTGAAACATTTCCATCGCGATCGCAATTTTCCGATTTTGCCGCTGCATTTCTCGGATAATCTTCAGTTGAGCTTGGTGGTCTGCCGCGCTATCGTGGGTTTCTCCCAGATACACGACTTTTGCCTTCAGCAACTGTTGCAGAATCTCTTGGTTAGTGTAAGTCTGCCCAGGTTGAGGGTTCGCCGTCGTTTGCGCTGTCACTGCACTGCTGCACAGCAGAAATATACTGAGCGATAAGGCGCACAGTTTGATGAGTTTGGTTGTTTTCATACACACATTATGCCGTTTCTCGCAGCAGCAAGCACTGCCGAACTCTACTATTTTAGCTGAGCAGCTAGAAAGCTCAATGCTTAATTTAACTTCATAATTAGTCGTAATTATCTATATCCATAGAGGAGTGTCTTCCCTCTTCCCTCTTCCCTCTTCCTTCTTCCTTCTTCCTTCTTTTGTAAAGTTTAGTTGCAGGTACTTGCGCTTCTAGAAGAAGGTGCTAAATTAATAATATGAAGCGAACAAAAAGCTTCTCCGACAGATACAACATCTAGATACCACAGCGAAGTTCACAATAGAATCTAAGGAGTAAAACGCTGTTTATTCTCACATCTGTCTCATCAAAAACCAATAGCAGCACCCACCAACAAAGCTGATACTTCCTCAACTAATTAGAGGGGAGCAATGCAACTGAATCCGAGGATTATTGCAACTCCGCATCGAAGTTTAAAAAAGAGGAAATCACTCGGTACATATGGCTGGGTGCTGTTGTTGTTAAAGTTGTTGTTAAAATAGATTTTCGGTTGGTGATGTTTTTTCAGTAGACCTCTTGCAAAAATAATTAGGACGGGCAAGATGCCCATCCCACAAGATTTATTTTTTCTTGTGGGATGAACATCTTGCCCGTCCCATCAATTGATGAAAAGGATTTTTTGCAAGAGGTCTAGTAGAGGCAGAGCCTCTAGAGACGCGTTACCGGGCAGAGCCTGTTAACGAGTACAAAAGGATAAAAACTAGAAAATTACTGGAAAATTGTCTCGTCTTCCTTTCGCCACGCGGGATCGACGATACAAATAAATATTAGCGGCTCCGTGCCGCAGTTGTAAATAAACTGCTTGGCGTTTGGGGGAATGTAAACTGCATCTCCGGCTTCCACGAATTGATTTTCGCCATCGATGTGCATTTCTCCAACGCCGCTGAGGATGTAGTAAACTTCAGAAGTTGTCAGGGAGTGCAGCGCAGAAGTTTGTCCCGCTGGCAAAGTGGCATGGGCTAAACTGTAACGCAAATCCACAGCTTGTTTGTCTGGATGCAGCAATTCTCGCAGTTGAGTACCGTCGCCAGCAATAAACTCCTCGCAGGCATTTAGCTTTTGAATTAGCATTCTTTCCACACTCCTGAAAATCTCTTTACCACAACTTAAGTTTAATTGAAAGAGCCAGAAATGTTAAGAAATATGTAAAGCGGCGACCGGATTTTTTAACCGTAAATTCCCGAATGCGATCGATAATCAGGACAGTCGATCGCATCTTCAGATAAAGCTATAGTAGGCTGAACGGGACACTTGAGGTGGTAGTCGCCGGTGAAAAATACGCAGTTAGCACAAGGGATTTGGTGCATCCGCTGAGCTCGGCGCAGGGAGTCGGCGACTGCACGCCCGATACTCGAAAAGAGCAAAAAAACTAAACCCCAGGCGGAGACAAAACACAGCGGGACTAAAACAGGCTGTATTGCCTTAAGCAAAAAGTAAAGCATAGGAAGAAAATTTAGCGGTAAGCTGTTCGACATTTAAACCACTAACGAGGCCTGTAGGGTGCGTCAGCTAGAACACTTACTAAGCAAGGGAAACAAGATAGGGCTGACGCACCCTACAATACTATTTTAAATGCTCCACAGCTTAGAAGCCGCACATACATTACATTAGTGGAATTGGCGGGCGATCGACCAAAAAGTTGAGAATCATGTAAAGCTCGATCGAGAAACCGGACAATTATGGCATGATAAGGAACAGTCCTTAAATAAAATTAGAGGAAATCAGTTATGACTCTGCGATTAGGCGATACAGTTCCCAACTTTACCCAAGCTTCCTCCAAAGGGGAAATCAATTTCTACGACTGGGCTGGGGATAGCTGGGTCGTGTTGTTTTCCCACCCGAAAGACTATACTCCAGTGTGTACCACAGAACTCGGTGCAGTGGCCCGTCTCAAGTCTGAATTTGAAAAGCGGGGCGTCAAAACCATTGCCCTCAGCGTCGATGATGTGGATTCTCACATGGGCTGGATTAAAGATATTGAGGAAACTCAAAATGTCACCCTCAATTATCCGATTTTAGCAGATGGCGATCGTAAAGTCTCCGACATTTACGACATGATCCATCCCAACTCGCTGAACAACTTAACAATCCGCACAGTTTTTGTGATTGACCCGCAAAAAAAATTGCGTTTGAGCATTACTTATCCGGCGAGCACTGGTCGGAATTTTAATGAGATTTTGCGGGTAATTGATTCCTTGCAACTTACTGACAAATACAGCGTTGCGACTCCGGTTGATTGGAAAGACGGCGACGATTGCGTAATCGTCCCTTCGATTACCGACCCCGCAGAGTTAGCAGAGAAATTTCCCAAAGGTTATACGCCGATTAAGCCTTATTTGCGGATGACTCCTCAGCCGAACAAATAGGTTTAATTTACCACTAGGTTTGTAGTCAGGACTTTAGTCCTTCCCTCTTTTTTATGAGGACTGAAGTCCTCACTACAAACACAGAAATTATTAGGAATTACGCATGGGGCCCAGAAACCGGGTTTTTTTACGAAAATACTTGGTTATAGCCCGCAGATTCGATAAAAAACCCGGTTTCTTCCATCGCGCCGCGCGTAAGTCCTGATTATGCAATTTTGTTTGAGAATTGAGATTTGAGGAAAGGCAAAATGCTGTCATCTCCGATCGTACTGCGAATGCCGCCAGAGTTGCAAATGACAGAGGACGAGTTTTTCGACTTCTGTCAAATCAATCGCAACTTGCGAATTGAACGCAACCAGCGAGGAGAAATACTATTGTTGACTCTTGTTGGCGGAATCAGCAGCAACCGCAATGCTATTTTAACTGGAGAATTGGGCATTTGGACAGAGGAAGACGGAACTGGCGTTGGCTTTGCTTCTTGTACGGGATTTACTTTATCGATCGGCTCCGTGCGATCGCCTGACGCTTCTTGGATTAAACTAGAAAGGTGGAATGCTTTATCAAAAGCACAGCAAGAAAAATTTGCCCCAATTTGCCCTGACTTTGTAGTTGAACTCAGACCGGATTTTGAGGACTTAGAGCCGCTACAAGAAAAAATGCAAGAATATATGAGAGAACCCGGAGTGCAGTTAGGCTGGTTAATTGACCGCAAAAATTGCCGAGTTTACATTTACCGTCCCGGTTTGCCAGATGAATGTTTGGAGAATCCCGCGACAGTCAGCGGCGACCCCGTTTTGCCGGGATTCGTACTCAATATGAGCAAGATTTGGTAGAACTGCTAGCAATAAATATCAACTTCTTGTAAAAATTAATAATAGGATGCAAACACGCAAAAAATATGGATATTAAAAACGGCTTTGTAGGCACAATCGGCAACACACCACTAATTCGCTTAAACAGCTTCAGCGATGAAACCGGCTGCGAAATTCTCGGCAAAGCAGAGTTTCTCAATCCCGGCGGTTCCGTTAAAGATAGGGCCGCTTTATACATCATCAAAGATGCAGAAGAAAAAGGCTTGCTGAAACCGGGCGGCACCGTTGTTGAAGGCACTGCTGGCAATACTGGCATCGGTTTGGCACACATTTGCAACGCTAAAGGTTACAAATGTTTGATTGTGATTCCCGATAACCAATCTCAAGAAAAAATCGATGCTTTGAAAACCTTGGGCGCTGAAGTTCGGACTGTTCCCGCTGTTCCTTACAAAGACCCGAATAATTATGTCAAATTGTCGGGAAGATTGGCTGCGGAAATGGAGAATGCTGTCTGGGCAAATCAGTTTGACAATTTAGCCAATCGCCGAGCTCATTACGAGACAACGGGCCCGGAAATTTGGGAACAAACTAACGGGAAAATTGATGCTTGGGTAACAGCTACCGGTACTGGCGGCACTTTTGCTGGGGTAGGAATGTTTTTGAAAGAAAAAAATCCTGCTGTTAAAATTGTCTTGGCAGACCCGAGGGGCAGCGGGCTTTACAGTTATTTCAAAACTGGGGAAATTAAGACGGAAGGTAGTTCGATTACTGAGGGAATTGGCACCAGCCGCATCACTGCAAATATGGAGAATGCCCCGGTAGATGACGCAATTCAAATTGACGATACTGAAGCTGTCCGGGTGATTTACCAACTGCTGAGGAAAGAAGGGCTGTTTATGGGCGGTTCTGTGGGGATTAATGTGGGGGCGGCGGTGGCTTTAGCGAAGCAAATGGGGCCCGGACATACGATTGTTACGGTACTCTGCGACGGCGGGGCTCGGTATCAGTCGCGTTTGTTCGATCGACAATGGTTGGCCTCAAAAGGTTTATCATCGGATTAACCGTAGGGTGCGCTGAAGTCTTAAGCTATCCCGCATCTAAATTGTATTTTTAGGGCGGGCGTTCCGCCCACCCCACAATAATTTGAGGAATTCAAAGCGATTGAATGCAATTCAAGTTTAATGCTTTGTGGGATGGGCTTCTAGCCCGTCCAAAGTTTTTAACGACTTTCCTACAATTTGGGCATATATGGCCGCACCTATTCCCATGATAAAAAAATAGCATATATGTAGCATAATGTCAAGTAAAAAAACATGAAAATCAAAGAATCTTCTAGGCAAGTTCTTGTTTGCCAAAACCGCACTTGTCGCAAAGAAAATTCAGCAAAGGTACTGGCAGCTTTTGAGAAATTGTCGCCCTCAGAAGTTGAAGTTGTTGCTAGCAGTTGTTTGGGGCAGTGCGGCAACGGGCCGATGGTGTTGGTGCTGCCAGAAGAGGTTTGGTACAGCGGTGTTTGCCAGGAGGAAGTTGCGACAATAGCTGAGCAACATTTGGGGGGAGGAAAGTCGGTGGAGAGGATGCTTTACCGCAAGTTTCACCGACTTTCTCATTAGACCTCTTGCAAAAATAATTAGGACGGGCAAGATGCCCATCCCACAAGAAAAAATAACTCTTGTGGGATGGGC
>NZ_JAUBWA010000004.1:0-113183 GCF_036702825.1 Microcoleus sp. A003_D6
GCTGTGTTTCTTTAGGATGCTCTTCAATATGATTTAGTATGTCGCTCATGTTTCTGTGTTAAAAAAGCTTTATGATGTGATCTTACCACGAACTGTTACTATTTTGGAGATGTCTATTGCTATATTTAAGCCAAAGTCGATCAATAGTACAAAGGTCAGGACAAGGGAAGTACCATAAATGTAGGAAATTTAAACGATTTGACTCCGGGTCAGCGTGCGTCCATTCTCCATCCCGGACTTTTTTCTCTGCTGTTAGATATCCTACGGCGAGCATCAGCCGTCCTGTTTCTTTGTTAGCTTCTTTCCATTTGCCCTCTGCTAGTAGGTCACGAAGGTGTGTGTAGTTATAATGAGCAGAGACGCTGCTGTCAAGTGATGTTATTTCAAGATTTGAATAATCCACAACTTGATTAGCTTGAGTCCTACTTGAGGCCTTACTAGATTGATTGCTGCTTGATGCCTGTGACATTACACAGTAGACAACTACAGCCAACACAATTAAAATTAAAATCCACATTAATAGTTATCCTTTGGAAAGTGCAGCGGGGGATTGTAACTCAATCCCCCTTATGGTTGTTTCTACTGGTAAAAATCCATTAAAATTGGTTTATCCACCATAATTACCGCTACCATAGCCAGTTTCTTTGGCGATATCGAGCATGGTCGATTGACTAGATTTGACTTTTTTTAGTTCCATTTCCACCCTTTCTCTTTCCGCCTGGTCTGCTATTCCAATTTGCTCTTCAAATTGAGCTATTATTGTTGAGTTGGGAATATCAGAAACCTGTTGGGGTGATAAAATGCCTTGAGCCAAAGCCAAACCAGTTACAATATTCCGAATTGCCTCGACAAGGTTGTATGGTAAACTCACTTTTGTCAACTCCTCTGCTATGGTAATTTGTAAACATGAACGCTAGCCAGTTTCTGGCATTGAAGTATTCTAATGAGTCAACTTCATCTTTGTCAGTGACAAAAAGTGATTAAAAGTGATAAAAAGTGGTTGCTTTTCCCAAATCTCCCTAAAATCCCCTCTCAGGTAGATGCCGCTAGAGTTAAACTCTTCTAATCACCCCTCACAACCCAACCGTTTTGGCCTACGACAACACCTGCAAATACCTAGCCGAAAAATTCCCCGCCGCCTTCGTCCGCTGGCTGCTACCAATTGACGAACCCACCAACATTCAGGTACTCAAAACCGAACTCATTCAAGAACCCATCCGCGCAGATTCTCTCGTCTTCCTCCAAACCGATCGCCAAATCCTCCATCTGGAATTTGAAACCCGACCCTACTCCGACCCGCCGATCGCCTTCAGGATGCTAGACTACTACGTCAGGCTCAAACGACAATACTCCTGTGACATCAATCAAGTAGTAATCTTTTTGCAGCAAACAGCCTCAGAACAAGTTTTTGTATCCGAGTACACAGACGCGAACACCAGACACGGCTACCGAGTCCTTCGCCTGTGGGAACAAGACCCCGCTTTACTGCTGTCCGTCCCCGGCCTACTCCCGCTGGCGACACTATCTCAAACCAACTCCCCGCGAACTTTGTTAGAGCAAATAGCTACTCAGATTGCTATAATCGAAGAACCTACTCAACAAGCGGATTTACTCGCTTGTACTCAAGTGCTCGCAGGTTTGAGATTTGAAAAAGACTTAATCAGACAACTATTTAGGAAAGAAACTATGCGCGGTTCTGTGATTTACCAAGAAATTCGCGAAGATGGTCTCCTTGAAGGAAGACAACTAGGTCTCCTTGAAGGAAGGAAAAATGAGGCGCTGTCGTTCCTCACTCGCCAGTTGACTCGACGCATCGGTGCGATCGCTCCTCAAATCAGCGAGCAAATTCAGACTTTATCCGTAGAAGAATTAGAGGATTTAGGGGAGGCGCTGCTGGATTTTTCAGAAGCCTCGGATTTAACCAATTGGTTGAATGAACGCCAGCCTTAGTTGGTAAAATATAGTCCGATATGTTCAAGAATTTACCAGATATATACTTTAAGGAAACTTAACCCATGACTGTCGATGAAGCTCTCGCCATTGTCGAAACAGTCCTAGATGACGACGAACAGTTAAACGACGTGCAAGAGCTCATCTTCAGACAATGCTGGGAAGGCCGACATTCCTATGAAGAAATTTCTCAACTCTCTCAATATAATGATGAATACATAAAAGCGCTGGCGGCTAAACTCTGGAAACAACTCTCAGACGCTTTTGACGAAAAAGTAATTTACGCTCTGTCTTTAATCGGTACTTGCGGCGACATCAAGTGACATTACATCGAACTCAAGTTATTGGAGTTAACCTCAGCGGTGCTAATTTAACCGGAGCCAGACTATCATTCGCAAACTTAAGTGAATCTGATTCGTCAGCAGATTTACACGGTGCAATTCTATCTGATTATCATACAGTATCAGATGAAATCAAGGCTGAAGACGCACATAACCAGGGAATTTTATCTAGCATAAAAGAACGGATTTATCACTGGAACGATCTGCGCTTTCGCTGCGAAGAAGAAGTGAAAATTGCCGAAGCGCTCGATCGCACAAACACCCTATTCTTCCCCAACTCCAAAGCCCGCCTCACAACACCCGCAGGCCGACAAAACCAAGAACCAGATTTCCTCATATTCCACCAAGGCAAATGGGGTATTCTGGAAATATGGCATCCGACACAGAAAAAGACGAAACACGCGATCGACTGTTTGCATCCCACGGAATTAGCATCATCTACTGCGACGCTAACAGATGCCGCGAAGAACCCGATCGCTTTGTCCAAGAGTTTTTAGATTTATTGAGTCAGGGATAGAGTGAGTGTTTTGTTGTAAGGGGCGATCGTATAGGGGCCGAGAAACCGGGTTTTTTACGATAAGACGCGTTGTATCCCGCAGCTTCGGTAAAAAACCCGGTTTCTTTGCTTGGAGTGCCTAAGTGCATAAGGGCGATCGAACTCTTCTTTGCAAAACGGGCGATCGCGATCGATTCTAACTCATTCCCCAGCAGCCTCAGCCGACGCAGCGAATCTATCCGCTACAGCTTTGCCAATTAGCCCCTCTTGACTCAGAGGCAAAAACTGAATTTTTTTGACAATAAGCTGTTGTGCATTTAATTTGTATGTTGAGGGCGGGCAGGATGCCCACCCCACAAGAGGAAAAATTTATTTGACTATGCAATTTAAATGCGGATTAGCTTACTGAGTTAAAAATAATTATGCAGCGACAGCGAACGATAACTAACCGACAAAAACTTCAGGCACTTTATTGGTAAAAATCTGGGTCACGCCGCGAACATCGAGCGAGGTAGCTGAACTTTGGCGAGTACATAGAATCACTGTCCAAAGATGGTTAAAGCAATATAGTAATGGCGGGAGAGTCAGAATTATTAAAGCTGCGCCGATCGACTGGGAGACGAGCGAGTAATTCCCCAAGAAGTAATCGCAGGAATATCAATAAAAATTAGTGAGGAAACCTGCGAGTTTAAGAGTTATAAAAAAAAAGCCGATCGGTGGAAGATAACTATCAAGTATCCGTCACATATCAAACTTTACACAAGCAACTGCACTATCGCATGAAAGCTAAGTTAAAATTACCAATACCTGTGAGTAACAAAAAAGATTCCTGTGGCAGGGATCGAGTTTTAAAAAAACTAGAAAAATTGCTGAAAGTAGCCTGCTGGTTGGAGTTTGTTACCCCCAATAGAGCAAAAAATGGTCTCAAATATTGGTGTCAAGATGAAACTAGAATTTGGTTATAAACAAGAGAGAGGAAAAAAAAATACAGCTCGTGGTATCAAACCAATAGGTAAAGTTCAATGGAATTTTAAAGCTTACTATTTATATGGGCGGTAAGCTGTTCTGCATTTAAATTGGCTGTCAAAAAACAATCAAACTCTTCTGGGGAGTAGGGGTTGGGCTTCTAGCCCGCCCCGAATATGCAATTTAAATGCGCGACAGCTTAGCTCCGCAAACAGGAGAAAGTATAGGGTAAGAATTTTCACATCTGGATGGTGTAGATTTTCAATAATTATTAGATCGGGAACGCCTCGGAATATCAGATAATTTCAATTTTGTTCAATTAGATAATGGTAGGTTTAATTATAGTAGCAATCTCCAAATTTTCGACAACATTTTCCTAATTTTTCTGCCACCATACAGTCCTGAATTGAATCTAATTGAGAGAGTATGGCAACATATAAGACAAAAATTGAGCTTGAAAATTTATGAGAATTTAGATGAAATCAAAGCAAAAGTCCGCGCTTTTCTTGAAGACTTTTCACTCTTAACAATAGCATCTATAACCGGAAACGATCCAAGCCTTCGAGATTTCAACAGTTTGATGCGTGCTAAGCAGACTCAGCATACACCTTGACAGGGCTGATACAGCACTTTTGGTGGTATGTGAGGTACATAGCAGAGGCAGGGACACGGCATTGCCGTGTCCCTACGGGGATATTGAATGTACTTCTTGAACCTGGAATATGCTGTATGACTGAGCCTACCAGTTCATGGGAGTTCAACTGCTGATAGTAATTGTGAAAGGCGTTGCAGCAGAAGTGTTTGGGCTGAGAGCAGGTAGAAATGATCTCCGGGAAACATCTCCAGCGAAAAAGCAGAGTTTGTCTGCTTTTGCCATGCTTCTAGGTCTTCGATACCGACTTTCCAATCTTCTAAGCCACCAAAAGCAGCGATCGGACAATCTAACGGCGGTTCCTGCAAGTAAGCGTAATTTTCAACCACAGCAAAATCGGATCGCAGAGTAGGAAGTAGCAGTTCCATCAGTTCGGCGTTTTCTAGCACGGCTTTGGGAGTTCCGTTATAACGGCACAATTCTCGGAGAAATTCTGATTCTGCTAGAGCATGAATGGGCGGGTCGCGATCGGGAATTTGAGGAGCGCGATGTCCTGATACAAATAGGTGCAGTGGACTTTGGTTGTACTCTTTGCGGAGTAGTCGCGCCAGTTCAAAGCTCACCAATGCGCCCATACTGTGACCGAAGAAAGCAAAAGGTTTGTTAAGGCTGCTCAGAATGTTAAGGGCAAGAGCCTCAATTACTGGCTCGATCTCGGTGAAGGGAGTTTCCAGCAGTCGAAATCCGCGTCCGGGAAGTTCGATCGGACAAACCTCTACATCGGACGGTAGGTTCCCTGGAAAAGCACGAAAGCTCAAAGCCCCACCCCCGGCATAGTGGAAGCAGAATAGTCGTAACTTGGCTTCAGGATTGGGTTTCGGATAGGTAATCCAGGAGTTTGCAGTTATGGTAGCGTTCATAAATTAATACTGTTGAAAGACTTGACGCAGCAAGGGTTTGAGTTAATCTATCTCAAAAAAGATATGTGCGGGCGATGCCTGCGGCTGACTACACGCGACTTTTTCGGGTTTGGATAACGGACAATAAGCATCTCTGGCGATGGCTACCTATAATTATTATCAATAATTCCGTCAAAAAGCTGCGAGCATTCTCAAGGTTAAGGAGCCTCAACGCTTGGCTCATCAAGGTGAGAGAGGCGCACTCACCCCGTCTGCCTGAATAGAGTTTTCACAAAGTAAATCTCAAACCCTTGCCCTGTATGAAGAAAATCTAAATCTAGCCGAGGTCTAATACGTAACCGTTTGTTACTCTTAATAAAACTTTACAAAAATTTCCTGATTAGGGCTTGCCAAGAATCGAGAATAGGTAATACAATTCGTCTAGCTTATTGAAATCAGTTCTCAACTATCGAGCAAACGAAGTCAGCGTGGCTGATGCAGGTTGTTCTTCTTGCGGTTAACGATCGGTTCGCTGAAAAAATCGACATTTTCAAGTGAAAGCCAGGAAAATTAAGTCAAAACATCACTCCCATTTATTCCATGAGAAGTCAAAAGGATCGTTTATTGCATGAGAAGTCAAAAGGCGATGGATACACTGAAGGCAATACTGGTTAATTTAGGTATTCCCGAAGAGTCCCTTCATCAAGACACTTTACTCCGCGCGAATTTACAACTTGACTCCGTTGAAACAGTACAAGTTGCTGTGGAATTGAAACGAAGATTGGGGGTTAATCTAAAACTTGGAACGCGCCAAGATATGACATTAGCTCAAATCTGTAATGAGATCGAAACGGCGATGCCAGCCGAACATAAATAATGAGTATTTCCGCAAAATTACCTAGCATCTTTAACATTGCAGCTTACTTCTTGGAAAGCAACCTGGCACAAGGACGTAGCGAGAAAGTAGCGTTTTACTATCAGGATTCGACTTATACTTATGCCCAATTAAACAACTTTGTCCGACGTGCAGCTAGATTATTGTCCGAGTTAGGATTGGCGCGAGAAAACCGGATAGCCATTCTTTTGTCAGACACTCCAGAATCAGTATTTGCTTTTTGGGGGGCAATTTTCCTCGGCGCAGTACCAGTTCCGATCAATACGGCTTGTACGATTGATGACATCCACTATATTCTGCAAGATTCACGCGCCAAAGTCTTGGTGACTAACCAAGAGTGGCAAGAAAAACTGACTCCCATCCACTCTCATTTCTTGCAAAATATTCTCCTTTCAGACGGAGAAAAACCATTTTTATCTCTGCTTACTCAGCAGACAGACGAACAGCTACCTTACGCCGAAACATCTGGCGACGAACCTGCTTTTTGGCTTTACACTTCCGGTAGTACGGGTAAACCCAAAGGTGTAATTCACAACCACCAAAGTATGGTAGTTTGTGCAGAACTGTATGGTAAAGCTAAGCTAGGTTTGCATCAAGATGACATCACCTATTCAGTAGCTAAAATGCCTTTTGCCTACGGTTTAGGGAATAGTTTATATATGCCGATCGCAGTTGGTGCAGCCACAATATTATCAGATGCCAACAATGCTTTTGATATCATCGCCGACATCGATCGCTACCGACCGACAATTTTATTTGGCATACCCAGCATATATGCCAGCATTCTCTCAGTGCATGAAATTGCGCCTCTAAATACTTCCTCTTTAAGGTTGTGCTTATCAGCCGCCGAACAACTACCAAAAACTATTTGGTATAAGTGGCGAGACACTTACGGAATTGAGATTTATGAGGGTATTGGTACGACAGAATTGCTGCATATCTTTCTATCTAATGCAGAGGGAGAATGTCGTCCCGGCAGTTCCGGTCGTCCCCTTTCCGGTTATGATGTGCGAGTGGTTGATGAAAATGGTTTTCCTGTTCCAGCAGGGGAAATTGGCGACCTAGAGGTGAGTGGAGAAAGTCTGATGCTGGGGTATTGGAATCGCCTGCGGGAAACGCGACAAGCTCTTTATGGAAACGCGATGCGAACGGGGGATAAGTATCTGTGCGATGCGGATGGTTATTTCTGGTTTATGGGACGTAAGGATGATTTCTTCAAAGTAAATGGGATGTGGGTGTCGCCATTTGAAGTGGAAGATGTCTTACTCCAGCATGAAGGTGTTCTTGATGCGGCGGTAGTGCCAGAATGCGATCGCGGCGAACAATTAACTGAGATTATTGCTTACGTCAGCCTTAAACCCGGCTTCGATAAATCTCCCGATTTAGAAGAGAAGATTCGACAATTGGCTAGGACTAGATTACCCCATTTTAAGGCTCCTAAAAAAATCCACTTTTTGGAAACATTACCGCGCACGCCAACCGGAAAAATTCATCGCAAATCATTGCTGAAAACCCATTAATGTTTAACTCCCTTCACCAAAATTTTGACCCCATGTATCAGGTAGCAAGCAACTTATTAACTTATCACGAACTATTCGTACCAGGTCAGAGAGATCCTCTGATTCTGTTGCAGAATCTATTAGATGCTGGGATTTTTTCTAACTATGTGATGTACCGAAGTGAGAATGAAGTACGTATTGCTGGTAATGCTTTAGCGGAAATATCAGTAAGTTCTCACGATGTTTCGATCGCCTGTATGGGTGAGATTAAGTCAGAAGCGATCGCAGATCCGCTCAAACAAGTAGAATCAGCATTAGCGTCTTTGCCGATCGAGAATTGGACTGCTTATGGTTACATAGGCTTTGATGTGGCTCGCTTCTACTCCTCCTACTCCAAGGCAATTGAACAACCGCTGCTCTATTTTTTGGTTCCAGAAATTGAACTTTTGATCGCTCCTAGAGGAGTTCATATCAGAAGCATCAAGTCACCAACAAAAGTTCTGGAAGCGTTATCAATTGATAATAAATTGAGAGACTATGTAGCAACACCACCCGTTGTTGATTTTGCCGATAAAGAAGAGTATCAAAACCAGGTTTCCGATCTGATTCAAGCTATCCAAAATGGCGATTTACATAAAGCAATTATTTCCCGTTCCGTGAAAGTGAAAGGGGAGATGGATTTGCTGGGAACTTATGTTTTAGGAGCGAAAAACAACAATTGTGCGCGATCGTATTGTTTGCGTGTTGGCGAAGTAAGTGCGGTAGGCTTCAGTCCTGAAATTTTAATGGAAGTTAGTGCGGATGGCTTTGTAGTTACTAATCCTTTGGCGGGAACTAGACCCAGATCGGAAAATTTGTCAGAAGATGTACAATTGGAAAGTGAGTTATTTACTGATGCTAAAGAAGTAAAAGAACACGCGCTTTCGATTTGGCTGGCGCAAAGTGAGATGGCTGAGGTTTGTCTACCAGAAACTCTTCGGATTTTTGACTTCATGCAGGTGAAACAATACAGGTGCGTGCAGCATCTATCATCGCGAATTGGCGGTCAACTAAAAGGAGAAAAGACTTTATGGGATGCTTTAAAAGTGTTATTTCCGGGAGTTACAGTATCGGGAATTGACAAACACAAAGCTCTCAAATGGATCGAACAACTAGAACAAGAACCGAGGGGAATTTATGCTGGTGGGATTGGTTGGGTGAATAGCAATGGTATGGCAGATATTGCGATCGCAATTCGCTCGGCTTACCAATATGGCGATCGGGTTTACTTAAATGCTGGCGCAGGAATTGTGGCAGAATCTATTCCCGAAAACGAATACGTGGAGTCTGTTAATAAGATGAATACGATGTTAACAAATTTAGTGTTGAAATCTCCAAGCAAAGGTACGTAGTTGCGCTTCAGCGCTCCGGGAGGGCTAAAGCCCAACTACATACCTAAGAGGGCTAAAGCCCAACTACATACCTAAGAGGGCTAAAGCCCAACTACGTACCTAAGAGGGCTAAAGCCCAACTACCTACCTAAGAGGGCTAAAGCCCAACTACCTACCTAAGAATCACTCCTAGTTTTAATAGTTATGATCAATTGTTCAGTTGGTATTCGATCGCTTTCACTCTGTTTTCCCAGCCAAATTCGGACTAATGATTATTGGCTGGAAAAGTTACCTCATTTGTTTGCTGTAACTCCGCCAAGAAGAACGAGGTTATCTCAATCTGTTGAATCTACTTCTGATGACGATGGATTTGCTATTTGGTCGCAAGAAGTCGCACCATATTTATCGGACCCTTTTCGCGGTAATGTCGAGCGAAGAGTGTTGGGTGCAGGCGAGTCGTCGCTGATGCTGGAATGTCGCGCTGCTAGGGAGGCGCTGGATGCCGCAAAACTTTCTACTGATGAAGTGGAATTAGCGATTGTTGCTTCTATTTTTCCCGAACAACTTGTTCCTGGTAATGCTTCTTATCTAGCACGCGAATTGCAATTACAATGTCCGGCTTGGAATCTGGAATCTACTTGTTCGAGTGCGTTAGTTGCGCTGCAAAATGCGCGTGCGTTGGTGCAAATGGGAGAGTATCACAATGTTTTGGTGGTTGTTTCTCACATCGAATCTAACTCTGTAGATGAGGAAGATACGCTGTCGTGGTCTATGGGAGACGCTGCTGGGGCTTTTGTGGTGGATTCGCTCAAACGCGATCGCGGTGTTTTGGGCAGTAAAATAATTAACACTGCTGCTACTTGTGGTGCGTATTTACACGAACTGATCGCAGACGCGCAGGGAAAACCTCGAATGCGTACTCGGACGGGTGAGAACGCCAGCAGCTTCGCCGAAACAAGTGTGGAGTTCGTTCGTACTTGCTGTGAGGGGGCTGTGGCGGCGGCTGGCGTGACTCTCGAACAAATTGACTTTTTTGCCTTCAATACTCCGACGGCGTGGTACGCGAGGCTTTGTGCGAGGGCATTGGGCATTGATCCAGAACGGACGATCGATCTTTATCCTTGGTATGCGAATATCGGTTCTGTATTTGCGATCGCTAATTTATACCATGCCGCTCTTGCAGGTAAAATTCGCGACAACGACTTAGTTCTCGTTTATACCAACGGCGCGGCTGCAACTGCTGCTGCAACGGTGATGCGCTGGGGTGATGTGGCGCTAGGAACTGCTCCCGCTCCCCCAATTAATGTTAATCGAGAAGAAGATCGAAGCGCAGTCAATCTTTTCGATATCAAAAAAGCTGTTATATCCAAGGAAAAACTATTCGCCGCTGCACCAACAGAACAGCAGCAAATATTGGAAACATATCTAATAGAATGGCTAACCAATTCTTTACAATTGCCTTTCGATAGTCTAAGTCCGCAGCATTCCCTTGCTTTACTGCTTGATTCCTTAATGGCTTTTGAACTCAGGAGTCGAATCGAGACGGATCTACAAGTGCGAGTGCCAATAGAAAGATTCTTTGGCGACAACAACATAACTCAATTAGCCGAACTGGTGCTTAATCAATTAGCTTTGGCGAACTTAACGGCATCAGAATCGAGTTTTGTTACCAAATTAAAAGAAGAGGAAAAAAGGGAAATATTAAGTCTTTGAGAACCACAAAGAAATAAACAATCGTCAATTGGTGCAATACAAACTTAAAGCTAAATATATGAATCTGCATCTACTTTTAAACAGTTTATCTAACCAAGGCATAAAACTTTCTACTGATGGAACTTCCCTAGAAATTGATGCGCCGAAAGGAGCAATTACTCCTGAATTGCGTAACTCATTAATTGAGCATAAATCAGAACTTATCCTGTTATTACGCCAGAACAGCATGAGTGCTAGTTCTACTTCTTTGCCTGTAATTAAGCCAGCACCAGACTTGCGCTACGAACCTTTTCCCTTGACTGATATGCAGCACGCATTTTGGGTGGGTCGTAGTGGGGTATTAGACTTAGGAAATGTCGCAAATCACGGTTACTACGAGATTGAATGTCACGCCTTAGACGTGGAAAAATTGAATGAGGCGTTGCCCAAATTAATCGATCGCCACGATATGCTGAGGGCAATAGTATTGCCAGATGGTCAGCAACAAGTTCTCAAACAAGTTCCTGTATATCAAATGGAGGTTTTGGATCTGAGGGGACAGGAGGAAGAAGTTGTAATATCTCAGATTGAAGCAATTCGCGATCGCCTATCCCATCAAGTTTTACCTGCTGACCAATGGCCTTTGTTTGAGTTTAGAGCCACGCGGTTAGATGGGGATATAATTCGGCTGCATATCAGCTACGATTTGCAAGTATTTGATGCTTGGAGTTTGTTTCGTTTATTTGATGAATGGTTTCAACTGTATCAAAATCCTGATGCGATATTGCCACCGTTGGAAATCACATTTCGAGATTATGTTTTGGCAGAACAAGCGTTGCAAGATACAGAATTATATAGGCGATCGCAAGAATATTGGTTCAATCGTTTGGATAACCTTCCACCTGCTCCAGATTTACCCTTAGCGAAGAATCCCAAAGAGCTAAAACAGCATCAAAATAAGCGCTACGAAAGCAGATTGGAACGAACTAAATGGCAACAGTTAAAGTTGCGATCGGCTCAAGCGGGTGTGACTCCTTCTGGACTATTACTGGCAGCTTTTGCTGAAATTATCGCGCTTTGGAGCAAAAGCCCAAAATTTACAATTAATCTGGCTTTATTTAATCGTCTACCGCTACATTCCCAAGTCAATGACATCTTAGGAGATTTTACCTCCGTCACCCTTTTAGCAGTAGACAATTCCGCTCGCGAATCGTTTATCGATCGAGCCCTCCGCCTTCAAAAACAACTGTGGCAAGATTTAGAACATCGCTATTTTAGTGGAGTGAGCGTGACGCGGGAATTAGCTCGCAAGAGAGGTACAACTCCTAGCGCGATGCCAATAGTTTTTACCAGCACTATCGGCTTCCGTTCTCTGGGACAAGAAACTTTAACGTTCAGTCATTTTGGCGAATTAGTATATGGAATTAGTCAAGCATCCCAAGCTTGGATGGATATTCAAGTTTGGGAAGAAAAAGAAACTTTGACATTTAATTGGGATGTCGTTGAAGAACTTTTCCCGGAAGGTGCGATCGCAGATATGTTTGAATCATATTGTCGTTTGCTCGATCAACTTGCTACTTCTGAATCGGCCTGGGTGGAAACGAATCGGCAACTTTTACCTCCGGCGCAATTAGCGCAAAGGAATGCTATTAATTCTACAGATGCGCGGATTCCAGACGATTTACTGCATAGTTTATTTGCCGCGCAAGTCCGGGATAGAGGAAATGAAGTTGCAGTGATTTCATCCGCACGAACATTAACTTATCAGGAATTATTCGAGCGATCGAATCAAGTCGGTCATCGACTGCGCCAATTAGGAGTTATTCCCAATCAATTAGTCGCGATAGTAATGGAGAAAGGATGGGAACAAATTGTCGCAGTTATGGGTATTTTAGCTGCCGGTGCTGCTTACGTTCCCATCGATCCCGGATTACCTGAAGAACGCTTATCTTATCTGTTAGAAAATAGTGAAGTTCAGATCGTTTTAACTCAATCTCGGTTGAAAGAAAAACTTACTTGCTCTGAAGGAATTCAACTAATCTGCGTAGATAATGAAGACTTAGCCGGAGAAAGCAAGGAAGCATTAAATCCTGTTCAAACCCCCGACGATTTAGCTTATGTTATCTATACTTCTGGGTCTACGGGATTGCCGAAAGGGGTGATGATTACTCATCGCAATGTGGCGAATGTGGTAGTTCATACTAATAGGCGTTTTAATGTTACTTCTCAAGACAGAATTTTAGCTTTGACCGCTCTCAATCACGATTTGTCAGTTTACGATATCTTCGGTCTTTTGAGTGCTGGCGGCGCGATCGTTTTGCCGGATGCTGCTGCTGTGAAAGATCCCCGTCATTGGGTAGATTTAATGGTAAGAGAAGGGGTGACATTATGGAACTCAGTCCCGGCGATGATGGAGATGTTGGTAGATTACATGGAGGGTGAATCTGGAGCGCTACTAGAAAGTTTGCGGTTGGCAATTTTAGGAGGAGATTGGCTGCCGATTTATTTGCCAGATCGCATAAAATCTTTAGTGCCAAACACCCAAATTTTCAGCATTGGCGGGCCGACTGAAACTACAATTTGGAACATAGGTTATCTCATCGAAAAAGTCGATACAAACTGGAAGAGCATTCCCTACGGTCAACCGATGGCGAACTCGAAATATTATATTTTGAATGATGCTTTAGAAGACTGTCCGATGTGGGTTCCGGGACAAATGTACTGTGCTGGAGTGCAGTTGGCAAAAGGCTATTGGCGCAATCAAGAAAAGACTGCCGACAGTTTTATTACTCATCCGCGCACGGGAGAACGTCTGTATCGGACAGGAGATTTAGGTTGTTATCATCCTGATGGCAACATTGAGTTTTTAGGACGAGTTGATTTCCAGATCAAGATTCGAGGACAGCGCATTGAAGTGGGAGAAATTGAGGCTGCTTTGATACAGCATCCCAATGTAAAAGCTGCGGTAGTTGCAGCAATTGGGGAACAGCATAAAGAACAGTTGGTAGCATACCTTGTTCCTGACCGAAAACCAATTCCTATTGAAGAAATTAGCGAATTTCTTAAAAAGAAGTTACCCGATTACATGATGCCATCAGCTTTTACATTTCTGGATGCTTTACCCCTTTCTGCTAACGGGAAAGTAGACCGAAATACTATTCTGATTCAAGATAGTATTTTCCAAAAAATAGAAGTTGCTTACGTCCCCCCAAAAAGCGAAGTTGAAAAAACAATTGCTACCGCTGTACGAGAGATTTTGGAACTGGAAAAGGTAGGCATTAATGATAATTTCTTTGACTTGGGTGGGAATTCCTTACTGATCGTAAAATTTTACAGGAGGCTGCTAGATTTGTTGCCAGACATGGTACAATATATTGCATTAACTGATTTGTTTAGATACTCAACAATTAGTGCTTTAGCAAAGCATTTAAACCACAAATCAGTTTCCTCATTGCACGAGCCAAAAGCTGAAGCTGAAGAGAAATTCCAACAAGGAAAAAATCGGCTCCAACAAAGATTTAAAAAATCCAGATTAGTTAATAATTAGTCGTCAGTCATCAGTCATTAGTAAATGACCAATCAACTATGAACAAGATAAATGGATTAGAAATTGCGATCGTAGGTATGTCTGGAAGATTTCCAGGTAGTAAAAGCATTGATGACTTTTGGGAGAATTTGAAAGCAGGAGTAAATTTAACTTCAACCTTTGCAAATTCAAGAGAAAGTAAATTAGGCGATCGCCAAATAAAAGTAGGCTCTGTTCTTGAGGATGTAGAACAATTCGATGCTTCTTTCTTTGGCTTTAATCCTAGAGAAGCAGAAACGATGGACCCCCAACACAGAATGTTTTTAGAGTGTGCTTGGGAAGCTCTGGAAAATGCTGGCTATGACTCTGAAATCGAACAAAGACCGATCGGAGTTTATGCGGGAACGGGAATTAGCACTTACTTGCTTTATAACCTTCATCCCAACCGAGAATTGATGGATTCAATGAGTTTCTTGCAAACTCTGGTTGGAGTCGATAAGGATTACGTTCCAACTCGCGTCTCGTACAAATTGAATCTAAAAGGGCCGAGTGTTAGTGTAGGAACAGCTTGTTCGAGTTCATTAGTGGCAGTTCATTTAGCTTGTCAAAGCTTATTAAGCGGCGAATGCGATATGGCTTTGGCGGCTGGCGTTGCTGTCAAAGTTCCTCAAAACGAACTAACACTATCTCCAGAAGGAATTATTTCTCCTGATGGAAAGTGCAGAGCTTTTGATGCTAAAGCAAATGGCACAATTGGCGGTAACGGAATAGGAGTAGTTGTTCTCAAGCGGTTGGATGATGCGATCGCGGATAGAGATTGCATTTATGCTGTTATTAAAGGATCGGCTATTAATAATGATGGTGGATTAAAAGTTGGCTATACTGCTCCCAGTGAAGAGGGTCAAGCGAGAGTAATTCGAGCGGCTCAAATTATGGCGGAAGTAGAGCCAGAAACAATCAGTTATATAGAAGCTCACGGAACCGGAACTCCTTTAGGCGATCCGATCGAAATTGCGGCGCTTACACAAGCTTTTCGAGTCAATACTGATAAGAAATGTTATTGTGCGATCGGCTCGGTCAAAACAAATGTTGGGCATTTAGATGCTGCTGCTGGAATTACGGGTTTAATCAAAACAGTTCTATCACTCCACCACAAAATACTACCTCCCAGTATCAATTTCGAGACACCAAATCCGCAGATAGATTTTGAGAATAGTCCGTTTTATGTCAACAGTAAACTTTCGGAATGGAAAGCTAACGGTAATCCTCGTCGTGCTGGGGTGAGTTCTTTTGGGATTGGGGGAACTAATGCTCATGTAATTCTCGAAGAAGCTCCTACACCAGCAGCTTCTAGTCCTGCTCGCGCCCAACAATTATTAATACTTTCAGCTAAAACTAATTCGGGATTAGACACAGCTACAAGTAATTTAGTTAAGTATTTAGAGCAGTATTCCGATATTAATCTTGCCGATGTAGCTTACACTTTGCAAGTTGGTCGTCGAGCGTTCAATTATCGCCGGATGCTCGTAGCAGATAACCTTGAAGATGCAGTAAAAACTCTCAAATCAGGCAATCCGCAAAGAGTATTTACTAATTTTATCGAATCAAGCGATCGCCCCGTGGTTTTCATGTTTACAGGGCAAGGGTCACAATATGTCAACATGGCGCGGGAACTTTATCAGAGCGAATTAATTTTTCGAGAAGAGTGCGATCGCTGTTTTAAATTACTTCAACCTTATTTAGGGTTAGATTTGTGCCAGTTGATTTACCCAAGTAAGGAAGAAACCGAAAAAGCAACGCAACAATTACAGCAAACTGCTATTACTCAACCAGCACTATTTGTTATTGAATACGCGATCGCCAAATTATTGATATCCTGGGGAGTACAACCCCAATCGATCATCGGTCACAGTATTGGCGAATATGTAGCAGCTTGTCTCGCTGGTGTGTTCTCTCTGGAAGATGCTTTGTCCCTGGTAGCCACTCGCGGACAAATGATGCAGCAACTACCTTCTGGGACGATGATTTCTGTCAGTTTATCGGCGGAAGAAGTACAATTATTTTTGAATAAAAACCTCTCTGTCGCCGCCAGTAATAGTCCATCTCTGAGTGTAGTTTCAGGAACGGTAGAAGCGGTAGAAAAACTCGAACGCCAACTAGCAGAAAAAGGCATAGAGTATCGCCAATTGCATACCTCTCATGCGTTTCATTCGGCAATGATGGATTCGATAATCGAACCGTTTTTACAAACAGTTAAAAAAATCAAGCTCAATCCTCCTCAAATTCCTTTTATCTCCAACGTTACTGGTACTTGGATTACTACTGCAACAGAAGCTACAGATCCGAATTATTGGGCGCGACATTTGCGCGATCGCGTGCGATTTTCTGAAGGAATTTCCGAGTTAATTAAAGATTCTCAACTAATTTTCCTCGAAATTGGGCCAGGAAAAACATTAACTACCCTGACTAAACAGCAAGCATCTGGACGAATCGTACTTTCTTCGCTTCCTCATCTCAAGGATAAAGAGTCAGATTCAGGATTTTTACTGAATACTTTGGGTAAACTTTGGTTAGCAGGAGTGCGGGTAGATTGGTCGGGATTTTATGCAGGTGAAAAACGCGTTAGCGAAGCTGTCCGCAGGAATCGCATCCCTTTACCAACTTATCCTTTTGAGCGTCAACGTTATTGGATCGATCCACCAGAAGAATCAGCTAGTAATCGTCAAGTAACCTTGGATAGAAAACCCGATATTGCAGATTGGTTTTATATTCCATCGTGGAAACGTTCTCTGCTCTCAACGCCTAAATCGAATACCATACAAGTTCAGTCATGCTATCTGGTATTTATCGATGAATGCGGTTTGGGTGTAGAATTATTGAAACGATTGGAACGGCAAAATCAAGAAGTAATTATCGTCAAAATCGGGTCAGAATTTGCCAAATTTGGGGAAGCAGTATATACTGTCAATCCTCAACAACCCAATGACTACAAGGCTTTGATTAAAGCACTTTTTGACCGAGAAAAGATTCCCAAAACGATCGCGCATTTGTGGACTGTTACGGGCGAAACTCAAAGATCGGGCTGGGAATGGATTGACCGATCGCAAGAAACAGGATTTTATAGTCTACTATTTCTAGCGCAAGCATTGGGGGAGGAGAACTTAAATGATGAGTTCCAAATTCTGGTTATTTCTAATAACATACAAGAAGTAACTGGAGATGAATTGCTCTGTCCAGAAAAAGCAACTTTGCTGGGAACTGTGAAAGCGATCGCGCAAGAATATCCAACTATCAATTGTCGCAGCATTGATGTTGTTCTTCCACCTTCGGGAAGTTTGCCACAAAAACTTCTAGACCAACTATTGACAGAAATCGTAGCTGAATCTTCTGATGCGATCGTTGCTTATCGTGGGAATAATCGCTGGTTACAAACCTTTGAGCAAGTTCAACTAAATGAAGCACTAGAAGAAACACCAGTTTTAAGAGAAGGAGGAGTTTATTTAATTACAGGTGGACTGGGGGGAATTGGTCTTGTTTTAGCAGAAAATTTGGCAAAAACTGTCAAAGCAAAACTGGTGTTAGTAGGACGTTCTGCGTTTCCCGATCGCTCGTTGCGATCGCAATGGTTAGCTACTCACAATGAGCAAGATAACATTAGCCGCAAGATCCGCAAACTACTCGAATTTGAAGAGTCAGGCGCAGAGGTTTTGGTAGCTACCGCTGATGTGACTAATTTAGAACAAATGCAGGTTGCGATCGCTCTTGCTCAGAAACAATTCGGTCAGATCGATGGCGTGATTCACGCTGCTGGGGTTCCTGGAGGCGGTGTAATTCAACGCAAAACGCGGGAGGAAGCTGAAAGTATTTTAGCTCCTAAAGTAAAAGGTACTTTGGTGCTTGATTTTATACTCAAAGATGTCGAGTTAGATTTCTTTGTTTTGTTCTCTTCTCTCGCTTCGGTGATAGGCGGAGTTGGACAGGTAGATTATGCTGGTGCTAATGCTTTTCTAGATGCTTTTTCTCACTACAAAAACTCCACAAATGGCCCGTTCACTACTTGTATTAACTGGGATGCTTGGCAAGAAGTGGGAATGGCAGCGTCAGCGGTGAAGCAGTTAGATCGAACTCCCGATATTGCTCAAGAAAAATCAAGTTCGGTAGAACATCCTTTGTTGGAAAAAACAAAAAGTGATACGATCGGGATCGAGCGACAAAACCAAACTGCTGCCAGTTCTGAAAGCCAAAACGTCTATTTAACTATCTCCTCTCCTGGCTTAGCAGAAAAGGAAAAATATAACGTATTAGCTTCTCCAAATCCCCAGTTTCATGCAAAAAGATTGCCAATAAAATTACTCGAAGATGGATTATTACCATCAGAAGGTATCAATGTTTTCAGACGAATTCTAGAGAGTAAATTGCCCCAAGTTTTAGTATCGACCCGCGATTTGACGACCTTAATTGAGCGTCATAATTCGGATAGCATACTAAGTTTCTCAGAAACCGGAGAAAAACCAGATTTATCCCAAGCAACACACCCCCGACCCGAACTGAGTAATGCTTATATTGCTCCCCTCAACGAGATAGAAAAAACGATTGCTAACATTTGGCAAAAGTTTCTAGGTGTTAAGCAAGTGGGTATCCATGACAACTTTTTTGAATTAGGCGGACATTCCTTATTAGCCACCCAAATTATTGCTCAGATGCGCCTAGCGATCGAGATGGATTTGCCGCTAAGCATCCTATTTGATACACCGACTGTAGCCGAAATTTCCCAGTACATCGAGAAGATTCGCTTGACCACTCAAAAATTTCAAGCGCCTATTAATACTGAATTAGATGACAGAATGGAGATCGAATTATGAAACCATCAATTGACGAATTTTTATTCAACATCAGCGAACTCGGTATCAAACTTTGGGTAGATAACGATCGCCTGCGCTGCAATGCTCCCAAGGAAATATTGACAGATTCATTGCGCGAACAATTGACCGATCGCAAAACGGAAATCCTGACATTTCTCAAAAAATTTAGCGAACATTCTAGTATTCAAGACCAAACATTGCCTTTGATTTCACCAGACCTAAAAAATCGGTATGAGCCTTTCCCGCTCAACGATATGCAGCAGGCTTACTGGATCGGCAGAACGGATTCTTTTGATATGGGGAATGTGTCGATCCACAGCTATACAGAAATCGATATCGTCGATCTAAATATAGACCGATTAAACTTAGCTTGGCAGCAGTTAATTAACCGTCACGATATGTTGCGAGCAATAGTTTTGCCAGATGGACAGCAGCAAATTTTGCCGCAAGTACCGCCTTATGAAATTCAGGTATTAGATCTGCGGGGAAAAGACGCTGAGGCTGTAGCTTTTCAAATAGAAATGATTCGCGATCGCCTCTCGCACCAAATGTTACCTCTCGAACAGTGGCCTCAATTTGAAATCGTCGCATCTCATTTAGATGGAAATAGCAGCAGGCTTTATATCAGCATCGATGGCTGGTGTCTTGATGGTAGGAGTTTACAGCTTTTATTCCGAGAGTTAAAAGAACTCTATGAAGATCCAGATCGCTTCCTCCCAACCCTAGAACTTTCATTCCGAGACTACGTTCTAGCTGTGCTCGATCTCGAAAATTCACCTCTCTATCAAAAATCTTTAAAATATTGGCTATCTCGTATCCCCACATTGCCACCAGCACCGGAATTACCCCTAGCACAAAATCCCAGCAATCTCAAAAACCCTCTATTTGTTAGTCTCAAATACAAATTAGAATCTCAAACGGTACAAAGACTAACAAATAGAGCGGCTAAAGGAAGTTTAACCTTAGCTGGAACTTTGATTGCCGTCTACGCAGAAGTGATGGGGCGCTGGAGTAAAAACCCTAGATTTACTATCAACGTACCTCGATTTAACCGCCTACCATTGCATCCTCAAGTTAACGACATCCTGGGAGAGGTAGCTTCATTTACTCTTCTAGAAATAGACAACTCAGGAAATGAATCATTTGAAGCGCGATCGCAGCGCATTCAATCGCAACTTTGGCAGGATTTAGAACACGACTATGTAACGGGAGTGCGAGTCCTGCGGGAATTAGCTAAGGTTCAAGGCAAGGCGGGAGGAGTCGCAATGCCGATCGTATTTACGACAACTCCTCAAAATGTGGATGATAATGCGATCGGAGATATTCCTCTGGGGCAAGTTGTTTATAACGTTTACCAAACCCCGCAAATTTGGATAGATAATATCTATTTTGTGGAGTCAGATGGCTCGCTAACCTACACTTGGCAAGTCGTAGACGAACTATTCCCAGCAGGGATGATAAATGATATGTTTGATGCAGCTTGTCATCTCCTACAACGTTTAGCTGATGAAGAGAACACTTGGCAAGAAACAACGCCGCAATTAATACCATCAGCACAATTAGAACAACGCGCAGCTATCAACAATACTGCTGCTGAAGTATCAGATACGTTACTCCACAGTTTGTTTGCAACTCAAGTTAAACAGCGACCGGAAAAAACGGCTGTGGTAACTTCCACTAGCAGCTTAACCTATCAGGAATTATTCGATCGCTCGAATCAAGTCGGTCATCGACTGCGCCAATTAGGAGTTCTTCCCAATAAGCTAGTCGCCATAGTAATGGAGAAAGGATGGGAACAAATTGTTGCAGTTATGGGCATTTTAGCTGCCGGTGCTGCTTACGTTCCCATTGACCCCGAATTGCCTGAAGAACGCTTATTTTATCTCCTAGAAAACAGCCAAGTTGAAATTGTTTTGACTCAATCTTGGTTAAAAGAAAAACTTGCTGGGCGTGAAGGAATTCAACTACTATGTTTAGATAATAAAGACTTAGTACAAGAAAGCAAACAAGCATTATATCCAGTTCAAAAACCAGACGATTTAGCTTATGTAATTTACACCTCTGGTTCGACTGGCAAACCCAAAGGAGTAATGATTACTCATCGCAACGTGGCGAATGTGGTTATCCACACCAATAGACGTTTTAATGTCAGTTACCAAGACTCTATCCTAGCTGTAACCGCACTCAATCACGACTTATCTGTTTACGACATTTTTGGTATTTTAAGTGCTGGCGGTAGCATTGTCATGCCAGATGCTGAAGCAGTAAAAGATCCATCGCACTGGGTAGATTTGATGGTGCGAGAAAAAGTAACTTTATGGAATTCAGTCCCGGCGATGATGGAGATGTTGGTTAGTTATGTCGAACAGCAATCTGCAACTATTCCTTTAAGTTTGCGTTTGGCAATTTTAGGTGGAGATTGGCTACCGATTTCTTTGCCAGATCGACTAAAATCTTTACTGCCAAATATCCAAATTCTCAGTATTGGCGGCCCGACTGAAACTACAATTTGGAACATCGGTTATCTCATCGAAAAAGTCGATCCAAACTGGAAGAGTATCCCTTACGGTCAACCGATGGCTAATGCCAAATATTACATTTTGAACGAATCTTTAGAAGATTGTCCGGTCTGGGTTCCCGGTCAAATGTACTGCGCTGGCGTACAATTAGCCAAAGGTTACTGGCAGGATGAAGAAAAAACTAAAACTAATTTCATCACTCATCCGCGCACGGGAGAACGGATTTATCGCACGGGAGATTTAGGTCGCTATTTACCAGATAGCAATATCGAGTTTTTAGGACGAGTAGATTTCCAAATTAAGATTCGAGGGCAGCGCATTGAAACCGGAGAAATCGAAGCAGCATTAACTCAACATCCTGATGTAAAAGCTGCTGTAGTTACTGTTGTGGGTAATCAGTCTAACCAACAGCGCTTGGTGGCTTACATCGTTCCCAAACATAAAATTTTTACCGAAAACAAGCTGGATGAAGCTTATGAACCGGGTGAACTTGAAGGAGTGTTAATCGATCCGGTAGAACGCATTGAATTTAAGTTCAAACAACTAGAATTGCGACAGATTGAACCCACTCAACCCAGTATTGAGTTGCCAAAACCTGAGTTTGATGAAATGATGAACCAGGCTTATTTGCAGCGTCAAAGTTATCGGCAATTTTTAGATCGAGCCATTTCTTTGGAACAGTTAGGTGAGTTTTTAAGTTGCCTGCTACCAATAACGCTGGATAGTTCCCCGTTACCTAAATATCGCTATGCTTCCGCTGGTGGCCTCTACCCCGTGCAGGCATATTTGTATATTAAACCTAACCGAGTGGAAGGGTTAGAAAGTGGATTTTACTATTACCATCCTACTTACCATCGTTTGGTGTTTCTGAGTGCGGCTAGTGAGATTAACAGCAGGATATATCAAAAAAATCAGCTAATTTTTGAGGAATCAGCCTTTTCCATATTTTTGATCGGACAACTGAGTGCGATCGCTCCGATGTATGGAGAAGTGACGCGAGATTTTTGTATGCTGGAGGCGGGTTATATCAGTCAATTACTAATGGAAACCGCGCCCAAATATGAAATCGGTTTGTGTCCTATGGGTTCTATAGAATTTGAACAATTGCGAGATTTATTTGCCTTAGAATCCAGTCAAATTTTACTTCACAGCATGGTAGGTGGAGGAATAGATCCAAGTTGGACTAAGCAATGGTTGGAGGAAAAACCTGCAACATTTCAGAATCATCACTCAGAATCATTAAATGATGAATTACGCGATTTCTTGCAGCAGAAACTTCCCGAATATATGGTGCCTTCTGCTTATGTGCTACTAGACGCTTTACCATTAACACGGAATGGTAAGATCGATCGCCTCGCCTTGTCTGCACTAGAAAGTCTGCTTCCCCAGCAGAGTGCGGCTTACGTTGAGCCAGTAACTGATTCCGAACAACTAATTGCAGGGGTTTGGCAACAGGTACTTCAACTCGAAAAAGTGGGAATTAATGACAATTTCTTTGAGTTGGGAGGGAATTCGTTACTCACGATCAAGGCTCAACTCAAATTGCAAGAAATATTTGGCAAAAAAATACCGATCGTTGATATGTTTAAAGCCCCAACGATTTCTTCTTTGATCAAATACTTAAATCAAAACGAAACTACAAGAACCTCGACCGAACAAGGTCAAGAGCGAGGCTCAATACGGAGCGATCGCCAAACATTACGAGGTCAACAACAACAATCCAGACAGAAGCATCGGGAGAGAAAATTTTAGATTTTTGAGTTGTGATTTTAAATGACCAATTGTAAACAATCAAAGGAGTTCAAATTAAATGAGTGAAGTGCATTTACAGAATGAGATGAATGGAGCGGAAATAGCCATTATCGGAATGGCAGGTCGTTTTCCCGGCGCAAAAAATATCGAGGTTTTCTGGCAAAATCTGCGAGAAGGTGTAGAGTCAATTGCATTTTTTTCAGATGAAGAACTACTCTCTTCAGGTGTAGACTCAACTTTGCTTAATAACCCTAATTACGTCAAAGCTAATGCCGTTCTAAAAGACGCAGATCGATTTGACGCTGAGTTCTTCGGCTTCAGTCCGAAAGAAGCCGAAATTTTAGATCCGCAACATCGATTATTTTTGGAATCTGCTTGGGAAGCACTCGAAAATGCAGGTTACGATTCGGAAACTTACCAAGGTTCGATCGGTGTTTACGCGGGTGTAGAAACTAACACTTATCTGCTCAATAATATCTATCCTAATTTTGGTCTATCAGATTTACAAACGCTGCTAGGAAATGATAAAGATTATCTATCTTCCAGAGTTTCTTATAAGTTGAATCTCAAAGGCCCGAGTGTCAGCGTTCAAACCGCCTGTTCTACTTCCCTGGTGGCTATTCATATCGCTTGCCAAAGTTTATTGAATGGCGAATGCGATATATCTTTGGCTGGTGGTGTTGCAGTTCGCGTTCCACAGAAGGTTGGGTATTTGTCTCAAGAGGGATTTGCTTCTCCCGACGGACATTGCCGCTCTTTTGATGCGAAAGCGCGGGGAAGCATTTTTGGTAGCGGTGTAGGAGTGGTGGTTCTCAAGCGATTAACAGATGCGATCGCAGATGGAGATTCCATTCATGCAATTATCAAAGGTTCGGCAATTAATAATGACGGCGCGTTGAAAGCTGGTTATACTGCTCCCAGTCCCGACGGTCAATCAGCAGTGATTTCCGAAGCTCAAGCGATCGCGGGAATTGAACCTGAAACAATAAATTATATTGAAGCTCACGGCAGCGGAACACCTTTAGGAGATCCGATCGAAATTGCCGCGCTGACACAAGTTTTTCAAAGCCGTACTACACAAAAAGCTTTCTGTGCAGTTGGTTCCGTTAAAACTAATTTCGGGCATCTCGGTGCTGCTGCTGGCGTAGCAGGTTTAATTAAAACAGTTTTAGCGATCGAACATCAGTTAATTCCACCGAGTTTGCATTTTGAAGAACCCAATTCCAAGATTGATTTTGCTAACAGTCCGTTTTATGTAAACACCAAACTTTTACAGTGGGAAACGCAACAAAATCCTCGCCGTGCTGGGGTTAGTTCTTTAGGAATTGGAGGGACGAATGCTCACGTAATTCTCGAAGAAGCGCCGCCTGCTCAAACTTCTAAAACGTCTCGTCCTTGGCAATTACTAATGTTATCTGCCAAAACTGACACGGCTTTGGAAACGGCGACGGCAAATTTAGCCGAACACTTGAAACAGCATCCCGACCTCAACTTAGCTGATGTCGCTTACACCTTGCAAGTTGGCCGTCGATCTTTTGATCGTCGGCGAACGGTGGTTTGCAAAGATATTCAAGATGCGATCGCTGCGCTTCAAAATCCCAAACGAATTCTTAATAGTATTCAGGATGGAATCGAACGTCCAGTCGCTTTTATGTTTACAGGACTGGGAACTCAATATGTCAACATGGCTTGGGAATTATACCAAGTTGAACCGACATTTCAAGAAACCGTCGATCGCTGTTGTCAATTTCTCAAACCTTTGCTGGGGTTGGATCTGCGAGATGTCATGTATCGCGATCGCAACGATCCGCAAACCGCCTCTCCATCAGGTTTCGATCTGCGAAAAATGCTCGGTCGCGGCGAACAACAGGCGGATGAAACAACTCAAAAACTTAATCAAACTTGTCTCACCCAACCCGCTATTTTTGTTATTGAATATGCTTTAGCTCAGTTGTGGATTTCCTGGGGAATTCATCCTGTAGCGACGATCGGTTACAGCATCGGTGAATATGTCGCCGCAACGCTAGCAGAAGTGTTATCTCTGGAAGATGCTCTTACTCTCGTAGCCAAAAGAGCGCAGATGATTCAAGAGTTACCAAATGGAGCCATGTTAGCGGTTCCTTTGGGTGAGGAAAAGGTGCGTCCTTTGCTGAATAAAAACCTCTCTTTATCGGCAATTAATGGTTCTGCTTTTTGCGTAGTAGCGGGAACTACAAACGCTATCGATGAATTGGCTGCTCAACTAACTGAAAAAGGTTTAGCTTGTCGGCGCTTGCAAAGTTCCCATGCTTTTCATTCTCAGATGATGGAAGCGATCGCTGAATCTTTTACCGAATTAGTGAAAACCGTCAATCTTCAAGCACCAAAGATTCCTTATCTATCAAACGTCACCGGAACTTGGATTACTGCCGAACAAGCTACCGATCCTAATTATTGGACGAAGCATTTGTGTCAACCCGTTTTATTTGCTGATGGGATGCAAGAGTTGTGGAAAAAACACAAACCGATTCTATTAGAAATTGGACCGGGACAGACATTGTGCAGCTTAGGATTACAATGTTTAGAAAATGTTGCGATCGCGGATAAAGTCGCGTTACCTTCGCTGCGAGATGCTTACAATCAACAGTCAGATTTGGCTTTCTTGTTCAACACTTTGGGTCAGCTTTGGCTTTCAGGAGTCAAGATAGATTGGTCGAGACTTTATACCCGCGATCGCCATCATCGGATTCCGTTACCGACTTATCCATTCGATCGTCAGCGTTACTGGATCGAACCACCAGAAAATACGCCTAATCTCCATCTCGTTAGGAAAGATTTAGAACAAAAACTTGATATTTCCGATTGGTTTTATATTCCATCTTGGAAACAAGTTGCACCAATTGGAGCTTTTGAACTGAGGAAATTAATAGATAAAAAGCAATGCTGGCTGGTGTTTATCGATGCTTGCGGGGTAGGCTCACAAATTGTAGAGCGGCTAGAGAGGGAGAATCAAGATGTAATAGTGGTAAGAGTGGGAGAAAAATTTAGCCAACTCAGAGAGGGTGAATATACAATCGATCCTCAAAATAGAGATGACTACAATGCTCTAATAAAAGCCCTTAGCGAGTTAAATAAAATTCCCCAAACCATCGCTCATCTGTGGAACATAACATCGAGCGATCGCATACATTCAGCACTTGAGGAGTTAGAACAAACTCAAGTTTTCAGCTTCTACAGTCTGCTTTTTCTGGCGCAGGCACTGGGAGAACAAAATCTTACTGACTCTCTCCAAATCGCTGTCGTATCCAATAATCTACAGGAGTTAACTGACGAAGATGAATTGTACCCAGAAAAAGCAACTCTTTTAGGCCCATGTAAAGTTATTCCCCAGGAATATTCAAATATCACCTGTCGTAGCATTGATATTACTGTGCCCCGATCGGGTACTAAGCAATGGGAACAACTGATAGATCGACTGTTGGCAGAATTAGCTGTCGAGCTATCTGAGCCGGTCATTGCGTATCGCGGAAATCGTCGATGGGCGCAGTGCTTTGAGCCGCTACCAGTGCAAGATAAAACCTTACGCACAGCTAAGTTACGGCAAGGAGGAGTTTATATTATCACAGGTGGATTGGGTGGAATTGGACTGGCAATTGCCGAACATTTGGCAAAGACCACTCAAGCCAAGTTGGTGCTAATTGGACGTTCAGGATTACCCCCGAAAGCTGAGTGGGAGCAATATTTATCAAGCCACGATCGGCAAAATCTAGTGAGTACAAAAATCAAGAAAATTCAGCTTTTAGAGGAATTGGGTGCAGAAGTTCTCGTTATCAAAGCAGATGTTGCTAACCTCGAACAAATGCAAGCGATGGTTAAGGAAGTATGCGATCGCTTCGGGGACATTCATGGAGTAATTCACGCAGCCGGAGTTCCAGGTGCAGGTCTTGTTCAACTGAAAACGACCGAATTGGCGAACAGTGTTCTTGAGCCTAAGATGAAGGGAACACTGGTATTAGATGCTGTATTGAAGGATCTAAAGCTAGATTTTTTAGTTTTATTTTCTTCATTCACTTCAATTTATGGTGGATTTGGTCAAGTAGATTACTGCGCCGCTAATGCTTTTCTTGATGCCTTTGCCCATTACAATTTTTCTCGGCATCAAGTGCCTACTGTCTCAATTAATTGGGATTGGTGGCAATGGGATAGCTGGCAAGATGCACTGCTGTCATTTGAGCCACAGATGCAAGCTAGCTTTAAGCAAATGCGAGAGAAATACGGCATAACGTTTCAAGAAGGTATAGAGGCGTTAGGTCACATTCTGTCTTGTCAACTCCCTCAAGTAGTGGTATCAACGCGAAATCTCCAGGCTGTAATTGAGCAGCACGAGGATTTTGACTTAACCACTTTACTGGAAAAATCACAGAAGTCTCGCCCCGAATCAATTCACTCGCGACCTAGCTTAAAAACTGCCTATGTTTCACCTAGCAATGATACTGAGTATAGAATTGCTGGCATTTATCAAGATTTACTGGGAATCGATCGCGTCGGCATAAATGACAGCTTTTTCGACTTAGGCGGTAACTCTTTAATCGGGATTCAGTTAATTTCTCGGCTTCGCCAAGACTTCCAGATAGAACTATCTATTCTTTCCCTTTTTCAGTCACCATCTGTAGCTGAATTAGCTTTTGTTATTGAGGAAATCATCATCAACGAATTAGAAAAATTAACTGAAGATGAAGTTCGCGAACTTGTACCAGTTAATTCCGTGATATGACCAATGACTAATGACCAATGACTAATGACTAATGACCAATGACCAAAGGATTAAGTATGAAAATTCAAACAGTCGGTGTAATCGGAGCAGGTGTTATGGGAGTTGGGGTAGCGCAAAATCTAGCCCAAACCGGACATCATGCGGTGCTTATAGATATTTCAGATGATATTCTGGAACGAGCAAAACAGGAAATCAAAAATAATATCCGTTTTCAAGGGTTTTTTAACAAAAAAGAGAAAACTGAGAGTCCAAATGACATTTTGGATAAAATCACTTTTTCCAGTAACTATCAGTTCCTAGAAAAAGCGGAATTTGTAGTTGAAAATGTTACTGAAAAATGGGATATTAAAAAGGAGGTATACAGTAAAATAGACGCGATTTGCCCGGAAGAAACTATTTTTGCCGCCAACACATCTGCCATTTCCATTACTCGGATCGGTTCCGCTACCAAGCGTGCCGATCGAGTGATTGGCATTCATTTCATGAACCCAGTACCCATGAAGCCAATGGTGGAAATGATTCGCGGTTATCATACTTCCGAACCGACAATCCAAACCGCAAACGAATTATTAACTCAGATGGGAAAAGAATCTATCTTAGTTAATGATTCCCCTGGTTTTGTTTCTAATCGGGTGCTAATGTTAACCGTTAACGAAGCAATATTTCTGTTGCAAGATGGAGTCGCTTCTGCCGAACAGGTTGATAAAATTTTTAAATCCTGTTTCGGTCACAAAATGGGGCCATTAGAAACAGCAGATTTAATTGGTTTAGATACAATTCTCTTTTCGATAGAAGTCTTATACGAAAGTTTCAATGACAGTAAATATCGCCCCTGTCCTTTACTCAAAAAAATGGTAGATGCTGGATTGCACGGGCGAAAAAGCGGAAAAGGTTTCTATACCTACAGTCATTAGTCCTTGGTCATAAGTCATTAAAAATTACACAACATGAAAGCAGCTAAAGACAAAATCAAAAAATTCCTTTCTCAGTTTTTTGGCAACCATGAATTGCAGGATGATGAAGACATCTTTGCTTTGGGATTCGTCAATTCCATGTTTGCCATGCAATTGGTGTTGTTTATAGAAAAAGAGTTTGAAGTGACGATCGAAAACGAAGACCTGGAATTTGCCAACTTCAGGAGTATCAACTCTATGGTGTCGTTACTAGAGCGGAAAACCACCGTATTAGCGAGAGATTGAAAGATGTAATTTGATGTTGACATTTTGAGGATTAAGTGATATAATGAAACTCGAATTAACTTCTCAGCAAAAAGACAATTGCTCCTCTTTTAGAGCTTTTGTAGATGAAGAAATAGTTCCTCATGCCGATCGCATCGATCGCGAAGAAAGAACTCCGCCCGAAATCATCCAAAAGCTAGCTAACAAAGGATATTTAGGAGCCATATTACCCGAAGACTGGGGCGGCATTGGCATGGATGCGATCGCCTACGGTCTCCTAAACGAGGAAATCGGAAGGGGATGTTCTTCGCTCAGGTGTTTGCTAACAGTTCATTCTATGGTCGCGCATGGTATTCTCAAATGGGGCAGTAAGTTTCAAAAAGAGCATTGGCTGACTAAATTAGCATCCGGCGATGCGATCGCAGCTTTCGCATTGAGCGAACCTAACGTAGGTAGCGACGCAAAAGCCGTAGAGACGACAGCAACACTTTCTGGCGACTCTTATATCTTAAACGGGCAAAAAAAATGGATTACTTACGGACAAATTGCCGATGTTTTCTTAGTTTTTGCCAAGTGGGAAGGTAAACCCTCTGCTTTTTTAGTGGAAAAAAACAGTCCGGGACTCTCCATTAAACCAATTTTAGGAATGTTGGGTGTCAGAGGTTCGATGTTAGCAGAACTGCACCTAAATAATTGTCAAATTTCCCAAGAAAATCTAGTATGCAGACAAGGTTTTGGTTTCTCCCACGTAGCATCTTCAGCACTAGATTGCGGACGATACAGCGTCGCCTGGGGTTGTGTAGGAATCGCTCAAGCTTGCCTGGAAGCCTGCATTCAGTATACGAGTCAACGCAAGCAATTTGATGTTTATCTCAAAGAGCATCAACTAATTCGACAAATGATTACTGAGGCGATCGCGAATATCAAAGCCGCCAGATTACTATGTTATCAAGCAGGTTATCTCAAAGATATTGGCGACCCCAAATCAATTATGGAAACCTCGATCGCCAAATATTTTGCTTCTACGATCGCCACCAAAGTAGCCAACGATGCCGTCCAAATTCACGGGGGAAATGGTTGCAGCAGCGAATACCCAGTTCAACGGTATTTACGGGATGCGAAAATCATGGAAATCATCGAAGGTAGTACCCAAATTCAACAGATTACCATCGCTGACTATGGTTATCAAGAATATATATTCTCACAAAATCGCAGTTCGATATCTCAAGAATTAGTAGCAAGGACGTGAAAAAATGATTAGTTTAAATTCTGTGCCAACAGACAACAAACAAGAAAAAACACGCTCGATCAAATGTGTAGTTTGGGATTTGGATAACACCATCTGGAACGGCATATTGTTAGAAGGCGATCGAGTTTGCTTGCGACCCGATATACTCGACATCATCAAAACTTTGGATAGTCGAGGAATCTTACAATCGATCGCTAGCAAGAATGAATATAGTAGTGCGATCGAGAAACTAGAAGAAGTAGGATTGCACGAGTATTTTCTCTATCCTCAGATCCATTGGAATTCTAAGGTTTTTTCGATTAAAGAAATTGCTAAATTAATTAATATCGGGACAGATGCGATCGCTTTCGTTGACGACCAAGTTTTTGAACTCGAAGAAGTAAATTTTTCACTTCCTGAAGTCCTTTGTATTAATGTCGATCGCCTAGAATATCTACTAGAAATGCCAGAAATGAATCCTCGTTTTATCACAGAGGATTCTCAAAAAAGAAGGCAGATGTACCTCAGCGATATCCAGCGAAATCAAGCTGAATCAGAATTCATCGGTTCGCAAGAAGACTTCTTAGCTACCCTCAATATGCACTTGACGATTTCTGACGCTAAAGAAGAAGATTTACAGCGAGCCGAAGAATTAACAGTACGCACCAATCAACTAAACACAACAGGTTACACATATTCCTATGACGAACTGAATATGTTTAGTCGATCGGATCGCCACAAACTGCTCATCGCCAGTTTAAATGATAAGTATGGAAATTATGGAAAAATCGGCTTAGCTCTCGTCGAATATTCCGACAGCTTCTGGACTATAAAACTCTTTCTTATGTCTTGTCGCGTTATGTCTAGAGGTGTCGGCACAGTTTTGCTAAATTATCTGCTCGAACTCGCCAAGGATAATAACGTTCCATTGCGTGCAGAATTTCTTTCAAACAATCGAAATCGGATGATGTACATCGCTTATAAATTTTCAGGATTCAAAGAAATCGATCGCAACGGCGAGCTGGTAATTCTCGAAAACGATCTACAAACAATTCAACCTTATCCCAAGTATATGAACATCGAAATCATCAATTAGAAAAATCACTATTCATCTGCGCTCAAAGAAATATACCAACAGCTTATCAAAAAATGGACATAAACAAACAACAAATACTAGCAAAACGCGATGGACTTTCCCCCGCCAAACAAGCACTTCTCGCCAAACGCTTGCGGGGTGAAATTCAGCCTGATTCCCCAATAAATCTTATTTCCAAACGCGATCGTATCAATCCTGCACCGCTGTCCTTTCCTCAACAAAGACTGTGGTTACTCCAACAAATCGATCGCGACAATTCTGCTTACAACGAACAGGGAGCAATAGAACTCAAAGGTGAGCTTAATGTAGCAGCACTAGAGAGCAGTCTCAACGAAATTATAGAACGCCACGAATCCCTGCGAACTACTTTCAAAATGATGGAAGGACAACCAGTCCAAATCATTTCTCCATCTCTCACTATAAAGTTACCAATAGTCAATTTATCCGACTTGCCTTTATCAGAACAAAACAACCAAATCCAGCAACTTACGGTTGAACAAAGCCAATCACCCTTTGACTTATCTCAAGGGCCATTATTGCGTTGGATGCTGTTACAAATTGGTCAACAAGATTACGTGCTGCTAGTTACCATGCACCACATTATTTATGATGGCTGGTCTTATGGCGTACTGATGCGCGAATTAGCAGCACTTTACGAAGCATTTTCCAACAGCAAATCATCCCCTCTTAGCGAACTACCGATCCAGTATGCCGACTTTGCTTTATGGCAGCAACAGTCCCTAAAAGGAGAGGTTCTGGAAACACAAATTGCCTATTGGAAGCAGCAGTTGAGTAACACTCCTCCCGTGCTACAATTACCCACAGATTATCCTCGACCCGCCGTACAAACCTTCGGAGGTGCGAGGAAAACTTTCTCTATAACGGCGGAATTAACTAAAGCACTCAAGGCGCTAAGTCAGAACGAAAATGCAACTTTTTTTATGACATTGTTAGCCGCTTTTAAAATCTTGCTGTATCGCTACACGGGAATTGAAGATATCGCGATCGGTTCCCCCATTGCTAACCGCAACATGAGCGAAATAGAACAATTAATTGGCTGTTTTGTCAATACTTTAGTGCTGCGAACTGACTTATCTGGCAATCCTACTTTTCGGGAATTGTTAAGTCGAGTACGTCAAGTGTGCGTAGGAGCATACGCTCATTGCGATGTGCCATTTGAAAAGTTGGTCGAGACACTGCAACCGCAACGATCTTTGAGTTACACGCCTTTATTTCAGGTAATGTTCGCACTTCAAAATACCCCGATATCAGCGTTAGAGTTATCGGGGTTGACGGTGAGTAGTTTGGATAGCGATAGAGGTACTGCGAAATTCGATTTGAGTTTGTATATAGAAGAAAGAGGTGAGGAATTCATGGCAACTATAGAATACAATACCGACTTATTCGAGGCAGCTACGATCGCGAGAACGAGCGAGCATTTCCAGCACTTACTCGCAGGAATTGTCGCCAATCCCGATCGACCTTTGAATGAATTACCACTATTAACATCATCTGAAAAACAGCAGTTTTTAGATTGGAATTGCACTCAAACAGATTACCCCAAAAATGCTTGTATTCACCAGCTATTTGAAGCTCAGGTAGAAAAAACGCCCGATGCAGTTGCAGTAGTATTTAAAGATCGACAGTTAACATATCGAGAACTCAATCAACAAGCCGATCGCTTGGCGGATTATCTGAGAGAATTAGGAGTGCGATCGGAAGTTTTGGTAGGAATTTGTGTAGAGCGATCGCTCGAAATGGTAGTCGGACTTTTAGGCATCCTAAAGGCTGGTGGAGCTTACGTACCATTAGATCCCGCCTATCCCCAAGAGCGTCTGAATTTTATGTTATCTGATGCTCGAGTTTCAGTATTATTAACTCGCGAATCTTTAATTAAAGAACTACCAGCTTTAAGTAGAAATATAACTCCCATAGTTGTTTATTTCGATCGCGAATGGGACACAATCTCCAATCCAAAATCTAAAATCCAAAATCCAAAATTGTCTGACCACCTCGCCTACGTCCTCTACACTTCAGGTTCTACCGGGACACCCAAAGGCGTACTCGGTCGCCATCGCAGCGCCGTTAATCGCTTGAATTGGAATCCTTATCCTTTTGAACAAGGGGAGATTTGCTGTCAGAAAACATCGTTAAATTTTATAGATTCAGTTTGGGAAATTTTTGCTCCGTTGCTGCACGGACTGCGAACTGTCATCATTCCCGATGAAATAGTAAAAGACCCTTATCAACTGGTTCAAACTTTATCTCAGCAACAGGTTACGCGCCTTGTTTTAGTGCCATCATTGTTGCGCGTCTTATTAGAAATTTTTCCAGATTTACAAAGCCGACTTCCCAAACTCAAGTATTGGGTTAGCAGTGGAGAAACTTTGTCGGTGGAACTATGTCAGCGCTTCCAAGAAAGGATGCCTCAAAGTATTTTAATTAACCTTTATGGCTCCTCTGAAGTATCCGCAGATGTGACTTGGTACGACACGAACAAAAACCAATCTCTTTCTTCAATTGCGATCGGTCGTCCCATTTCCAATATGCAAGTATACGTGCTGGACGCGCACCTGCAACCCGTTCCGATCGGTGTTCCGGGGGAACTGTGCATTGGCGGCGATGGTTTAGCGCGAGGCTATCTCAATCGCCCAGAACTAACAGCAGAAAAGTTTATTCCCAATCCGTTTAGCAGTGAAAATGGCGCTTATCTTTATCGGAGTGGAGACATCGGTCGCTATCGATTTAATGGAGAAATAGAGTATTGGGGACGTAGCGATCGCCAAATCAAACTTCGCGGTTTTCGCATTGAATTAGGAGAGATTGAAAATGTACTTAACCAACATCCAGCAGTAAAACAAGCTGTGGTTTTACTCAGAGAAGATGAAGTAGATAACAAGCGCTTAGTTGCTTATATTGTCTCAGATACTATTAGCCTCGAACTACGCAGCTTTGTAGCAGAAAAGTTACCGGATTACATGGTGCCATCAGTTGTCGTACAGTTGGAGGCATTACCTTTAACACCTAACGGTAAAGTAGACTATCGCGCCCTACCAGTACCCGAAAATCGCCGTGATTTGAAACGGGATTACGTGATGCCTCAAACTGAAGCCGAGCGACTGATTGCTGAGGTTTGGCAAGAGATATTGCAATTGGAAAAAGTGGGGATTAATGATAATTTTTTTGATATTGGCGGGCATTCTTTACTTTTGGTGAAGGTACAAGCAAAATTGCTTAAAATGTTCGATCGCGATATTTCGGCGCTCGACTTATTTAAGTATCCTAGTATAAAGATGTTGGCGGAATATTTGACTCGAAAACACGATGGGGAACAACCGATGTTTGAAGAAGTTAATAGCCATGTCAGGAAGCAGGAAGAAGCGGTAGCCAGACAAAAAGAACTGTTTAAACAAGCTAGGAATCGTTAATATCAATTATTTTTTACCACAGATGAACACAGATTTAGATAAAGTTTTAGGAGAGGTCGAAATGGATAAATGGGAAGGAGAGAGTATGTTAGAACCAATTGCTATTATTGGGATGGCGGGTCGTTTTCCTGGGGCTAAAAATGTTGATGAGTTTTGGCTGAATTTGTGTGATGAAGTAGAGTCGATTTCAGTGTTTAGTGATGAAGAGTTGAGGGATGGGGGGGTAGAAGATAGTTGGCTGAATGACTCGAATTATGTGAAAGCTGGGTTCGTGTTGGATGATATCGAGATGTTTGATGCTTCATTTTTTGGTATGCTGGCAAAAGAAGCTGAAATTACAGACCCGCAACATCGTCTTTTTTTAGAGTGTGCTTGGGAAGCTTTGGAAAATGCGGGGTATGACCCGGAAAAATATGCAGGTTTGGCTGGTGTTTATGCGGGTGCTAACATGAGTACGTACCTGCTGAATAATATTATTTCAAATCGGGATTTATTGCAATCAATGGGTTATTTGCCGCTGGGGATTGGTAACAATCAAGACTTTTTAGCGACTCGAATTTCTTATAAATTGAATTTGAAAGGGCCGAGTATTAATGTTAATACGGCTTGTTCTACATCATTAGTTGCCGTTCATTCGGCTTGTCGGGGATTATTGAGCTACGAATGCGATTTGGCTCTAGCTGGTGGCGTGTCAATTCAAGTTCCTCAAAAAGAAGGTTATTTTTATCAAGAAAGTGGGATATTTTCTACCGACGCTCGCACTCGCGCTTTTGATGCCAAAGCAGGAGGAACTACTTTTGGCAATGGGGTGGGTATTGTTGTACTTAAGAGATTAGAAGATGCTTTGGCGGATGGCGATCGCATTGATGCGGTTATTAAAGGTTCAGCTATTAATAATGATGGTTCGGCGAAAGTTAGTTATACAGCACCGAGTGTTTCGGGTCAAGCTAAGGTAATTGCTCAGGCGCAAGCGATCGCTCGTTTTGCTCCTGAAACTATCACTTATATCGAAACTCATGGAACTGGCACTTCTTTGGGAGATCCCATCGAAATTAGAGCGCTGCAAGAAGTGTTTGGAGCGCAAACTAAGAAAAAGGGTTTTTGTGCGATCGGATCTGTAAAAACTAATGTCAGTCATTTGAATACAGCCGCCGGAATAACCGGATTAATCAAAACAGTTTTGGCGCTCAAACATCAGAAAATACCAGCCAGCTTGCACTTTGAAAAACCCAATCCCGAAATCGATTTTGCCAACAGTCCGTTTTATGTTAATACCACTCTCTGTGAATGGAAAACAGACGGAATTCCTCGTCGTGCTGGAGTCAGTTCTTTTGGCATTGGCGGTACTAATGCTCATGTCGTTTTGGAAGAATTTCCAAATCTAAAGGTAGCAGGAGAGAAAGAGAGAAAGTATCAATTGTTAGTTCTTTCTGCTAAAACAAGTTCGGCTTTAGAAACAGCAACGGCAAATTTAGCGACACATTTAAAACAGCATCCAGACCTCAATTTAGCTGATGTGGCTTACACCCTGCAAGTTGGCCGTAAAGTATTCGATTATCGCCGAATGTTGGTATGTGAAAATATTAACAGTGCTGTACAAGCGCTGACTCTAAAAACTGAGGAAAAAGGCAATAAAAAAATATTAATTCCCGATATTTTGCACTCCCACTACGAGGATTCTGGTAGTCGCCCTATCGTGTTTATGTTTTCCGGCCAAGGGGTGCAGTACGCGAACATGGCGCGGGAACTTTACCAGACTGAATCTACTTTTACTCGTGCTATTGATGATTGTTGCGAACTCCTAATACCGCACTTGGGAATAGATTTGCGTACCGTTTTGTATCCCAGTGAAGTAGGGGAAGAAGAAGCCGCACAACAACTGAAACAAACTTATATTACTCAGCCAGTATTGTTTATAATTGAGTACGCTTTAGCTCAGTTGTGGATGTCGTGGGGCGTGCTTCCTGAAGCTGCGATCGGTCACAGTATTGGCGAGTACGTTGCAGCAACTCTTGCTGGTGTGTTTTCCTTGAAAGATGCGTTGATATTAGTAACCACTCGCGGGAGATTGATGCAGCAACTTCCGGCTGGTGCAATGCTGGCTGTACCTCTATCGGAAAAGGAAATTGAACTAAATGAAGAACTTTCTATAGCTGTAATTAATGCACCATCTTTGTGTGTAGTTTCTGGTTCTATAAAAGCTGTGGACGAGCTGCAAAATCGTTTGATAGATAAAGGTTTAGATTGTCGTCGATTGCATACTTCTCATGCTTTTCATTCTGAGATGATGGAACCCATTCTCGAGCCGTTCATCGCAGAAGTTAGAAAAGTCAAACTAAAGGCTCCTCAAATTCCTTTCATATCCAATGTAAGTGGCACTTGGATTACTGAAAAAGAAGCAACCGATCCGAATTATTGGGGGAAACATCTACGCCAAACTGTGCGTTTTTCTGAAGGGATTGCTGAGTTGCTAAAAGAACCAAAGCGAATCCTCCTAGAAGTTGGCCCGGGACGCACTTTGAGTAGCTTTGCCAGAGAGCATTTAGAGAGGGATACTCAAACAATTGTACTTTCTTCGTTGCGCCATCCGAAAGATTACCAGTCAGATATAGCATTCTTGCTGAACGCATTGGGAAGACTTTGGCTAGCTGGCGTGTCGGTCAATTGGGCGGAATTTTATCGCCACGAGCGACGCGATCGCATTCCTTTACCCACTTATCCTTTTGAGCGAAAAAGATATTGGATTGAGCCTTCTAATTCAGCAGTGCCTGACAAAAAAATTACACAAGTAGACAATACAATCGAGGAGGAAAATGTAGGCGATCGCGAGATAGAAGAGATAATGGCTCAACAAATGGAGATTATGTCTCAACAACTAGATATCCTGAGAATGTATGGCTAGCTTTTATGCTTCATGGTTCATCTGACTAATGACTAATAATTAAGGAAATTCCAATGTCTGACTCCCAACTCAACCAAAAGCTGAATTCATCAATACATCCCTCGCCAACTGACAAAATTTTGTCAGCATTAAAAGAAATTGTCGGTAAAGCAATGGGAGTAAGTGCTTCGGAAATAGACGATCGGACTAATTTTCTAGAACTCGGTTTTGAGTCCGTGCAATTACTCCAAATTAATGGCGCAATCAAAAAAGTATTCGGTCTCAATATTTCTTTAAAACTATTAATTGAAAATAGCTCTACGCTTAACGAATTAGCCGTCTACATAGCTCAGCAAATCCCGTCGGTTGAGCCAACATTAACGCCCGATTTTCCGGGAAAAAATAACTCAAAACTAAATAAAAAAGAATCGCCATTTCCAGAAAATAATGTAGTTCGACAAACCGACAATACCGCCATCAAACGTTTGATGGCGCAGCAGCTTGAGGTGATGTCCAAACAACTGGATTTTTTACGCGAAAATATTTCACCAAAGCAGAAACAACCTACACGCATACCTACCGCAACGATCGCACAGGAACGCCAGAGAGAAATTCCAATCCAAAATCCAAAATCCAAAATCCAAAAATCGCCCAGTCCTGCGAATTTAACTCCGCGCCAACAAGAACATTTAGACGCATTAATCGCACGGGTGATCGAACGCACTCAAGCATCGAAAAATTTGACACAAAACGATCGCGTTCATCATGCTAATTCCAGATCGATATTGGGATTTCGTCCCTCAATCAAAGAAATGGTATATCCCATCTATCCTCAAAGAAGTTCGGGTGCGAGAATTTGGGATATTGATGGTAATGAATATATAGATATGTCAATGGGATTTGGCGCACTTTTATTCGGTCATTCTCCATCTTTTATTATTGATGCAATTCAAGACTATGTTCGCCAAGGAATACAACACGGCCCGCAATCAGCAATGGCAGGTAAAGCTGCTCAGTTAGTTTGCGAATTAACAGGTCAAGAAAGGGCTTGTTTTTGTAATGATGGCAGCGAAGCGGTAATGGGAGCAATTCGCATCGCTCGCGCCATTACAGGGCGCGAAAAGATTGCTTTTTTTGCAGGTTCCTATCACGGAACTTTGGATGAAGTTTTGGTCGCCGGAGTACCGAGTGAAGAGGGAAATTTGCGTTCGATCGCGATCGCTGCTGGTATTCCGCAACATAAAGTCGAACAAGTAATAGTTCTCGATTACGGAAATCCCAAATCGCTAGATATTATCAGAGCTCGCGCCAGTGAATTAGCGGCTGTTTTGGTGGAGCCAATCCAAAGCGCTAAACCGGATTTGCAACCTAAAGAATTCTTGCATGAATTGAGACAATTAACTCAAGAAACGGGAATTACTTTAATTTTTGATGAGGTGATTACTGGATTTCGGATGCACCCCGGCGGGATGCAAGCGTTGTGGAATATTCGAGCCGATATCACAACTTACGGTAAAGCAATTGGTGGTGGTTTGCCGATCGGAGTAATCGCTGGTAAAGCTGCTTTTATGGACGCATTAGATGGTGGATTTTGGAGGTATGGAGATGCGTCTTATCCTGAAGTCGAAGTTACTCACTTTGCAGGTACTTTTTTCAAGCATCCTCTGGTGATGGCTGCTACTTTAGCTGCACTCACCCACATTAAGAATAGCGGCGCGAAACTGCAAGAAGAGTTAACTGCCAAAACCATAAAATTAGCCAACACGCTCAATACTTACTTCGAGCAAAAACAGTTACCAATTCAGATAGTCCATTTTGGTTCTCTATTCCGATTTGCTTATTCTCCCACTCTCAATTGGATGGATTTGTTTTTCTATCATCTTCTAGAAAAGGGAATCTTTGCTTTAGAAAATCGCAGACTTTTCTTATCTACCGCTCATACCGATGCAGATATCGAGCGGATGATTCAAGCAGTCAAGGAAAGTATCAGCGAAATGCAACAAGGTGGATTTTTACCCGGGGAATCGGGAGTGGAGAATGGGAAAAAATCTTCCCGATCGCCGATCGCAGATCGCCAGTTTTCAATCCCCCTAACAGAAGCGCAAAAAGAACTTTGGGTAATGGCACAAATGGGAGAAAATGTCTCCCGCGCTTATAACCAATCAACGACAATTCATCTGCGCGGTTTGTTCAATTTGACAGCAGCACGTAAGGCAATTCAAGAAGTAGTCGATCGCCACGAAGCATTGCGATCGACGTTTAGCCCGTCAGGAGATTATCAACAAATTAATTCGACTCTGACTATAAACATTCCAGTAGTAGATTTATCGTCTTTAGATAACAGCGATCGCGAAACACATTTAGCGGAATTTTTAGCGAGAGAAGCACGAGAAACTTTCCATCTTGAAACTGGCCCTTTAGTCCGCACCAAAATCGTCAAATTAGAACAACAACATCATCTTTTCGTTCTTACAGTTCATCACATTATTGCTGATGGTTGGTCTTTGGGAGTTTTGCAACAAGAACTAACTGCAATTTACACAGCCGAATGTCAAGCGATCGCGCATCAACTCCCACAACCAATGCAGTTAAGCGAATACGTTCAGTGGGAAGCAAGCCAGCAGGAAAGTCCAGAAATGGCAAAAGCTGAGGCTTATTGGTTGCAGCAATTTTCCAGTTCCGTTCCGGTATTAGAATTGCCAACCGATCGTCCGCGATCGTCAGTTAATCGCTACGTCGGTACTCGACAAACTTTCACGCTGGATAAAACTGTTTATGGCGCTTTGAAACACGAAAGCATCAAGTTTAAAAGCACCTTGTTTACAACAGTTTTGGCTGGTTTTTTTGCTTTACTTCACCGATTAACAGGTCAGGACGATATCGTTATTGGTATCCCTTCAGCCGGACAATTATCTGTTGAAGGTGAATCTCTTGTCGGTCACTATGTGAATTTATTGCCAATCCGCAGTCAAGTTGTGGAAAACCCGACATTCACAGAATATTTAAGTTCAATAAAACAGGTATTATCCGACGCTTATGACCATCAAATTTATCCGTTTATTAGGTTGGTTAAGAAATTAAACCTGCCAAGAGATACCAGTCGTCCACCTTTAGTGACAATACTGTTTAATTTGGACAGACCTCTGGCTACCTCAGAGTCTTTTAGCCAAAAAGTTGAGTTTGTCAGAAATCCCACCAATTCTTCCATCTCGGATATTTTTCTGGATATTCACCAACAAAATGACGAATTTGTAGTCGATTGTGAATACAACACCGACTTATTTGACTCGCAAACTATTGAACGGTGGATGAAACATTGGCAAACTTTGCTAGAAAGCATTATTGCTAATCCAGAACAGCGAGTTTGGGATTTACCTTTACTGAAGTCAGCCGAACTAAAACAGTTGTTGGTGGAATGGAATGATACCCAAACTGGCTACCCTCATCACTGCATTCACGAACTTTTTGAAGCGCAAGTGGAACGCACGCCGGATGCTGTAGCGGTGATGTTTGGAGACCAGAATTTAACTTATCGGGAACTGAATACTAAGGCTAATCAACTAGCGCATTACCTGCAAAAGTTGGGGGTAAAGTCAGAAGTAATGGTGGGGATTTGTTTAGAGCGATCGCTCGATTCCATCGTCGCAATTTTGGGTATCCTCAAAGCAGGCGGTGCTTATCTTCCCCTCGATCCAGCATATCCGCAAGAACGATTAGATTTCATGCTTGCTGATGCTAAATTGTCATTGGTCATTAGTCATTCGTCATTAGTTAAAAACTTTGCAAAAATGACGGTTATCTGCTTGGATACTGACTGGGAAATTATCCAGCAAGAAAACCGAGAAAATCCTGTCAGTCATTCTACAATTGATAATGTGGCTTATGTCATTTATACCTCTGGTTCGACGGGGAAACCTAAAGGAGTTTTAGGTTTGCATAGAGGCGCTATCAATCGTTTTCAGTGGATGTGGCAAACTTATCCTTTTAAAGGAGAAGAAGTTTGTTGTCAGAAAACATCGTTAAACTTTGTAGATTCTGTTTGGGAGATTTTCGGGCCCTTACTGCAAGGAATACCGACGATTATTATCAGCGATCGCATTCTCAAAGACCCTCACCAGTTCGTTGAAACTCTTGCTAACAATAAAGTGACGCGACTTGTCTTGGTTCCTTCTTTGCTGCGATTACTTTTAGATACGTTTGCTGACTTGCAAAAACGGCTACCAAAATTGAATTTTTGGGTGACAAGTGGAGAAGCACTTTCGGTAGATTTATTGCAAAAGTTTCGGCAGATTTTACCGGAGAGTACGCTGTTAAATCTTTACGGTTCCTCCGAAGTTTCTGCTGATGTCACTTGCTACAGTAGCAGTCCGCAAGATCGAGCTAATTCGCAAGTTTTGATCGGTCGTGCGATCGCTAACACCCAAATCTACGTCCTCGATCGCAACTTACAACCTGTTCCCATTGGCGTACCTGGTGAATTGTACGTCGGTGGTGCAGGATTGGCGCGAGGTTATCTCAATCGTCCCGAATTAACATCTGAGAAATTCATTCCTAATCCATTAGCGATCGTCGATCGCGAACAAACGACAAAACTATACAAAACTGGTGATTTAGTTCGCTATTTACCAGATGGCAATTTGGAATTTCTCGGACGGATCGATAACCAAGTGAAAATTCGCGGTTTCCGAATCGAATTAGGAGAAATTGAAGCGGTACTAGCTCAACATCCATCTGTACGACAAGTAATAGTTTTAGCTAGGGAAAATGAACCCGATAATCAGCAATTGGTGGCTTATATCGTATCCGATTCAGAACAGCCGATCGCAGCCAGCGAACTTCATCGCCTGCTGCAAGAAAAGCTGCCTAACTATATGATACCATCCGCCTTTGTGATGTTAGAAACTCTGCTATTGCTACCCAATGGTAAAGTAGACCGTCGATCGCTACCAGCACCAGAACAAGCGCGTCCCAAATTGGAAGCAGCCTATCAAGCACCCCGAACGGAAATAGAGCAAACCATTGGTGCTATTTGGCAAGAATATCTCCATTTGGAGGAAGTAGGTATTCACGATAACTTCTTCGATTTGGGTGGTGATTCATTGCTCTTAGTTCGCGTTCACAGCCAGATGCAAAAAATATTTCAGCGAGAGTTTTCTTTAGTTGGAATGTTTCAATATCCAACTATCGGCTACTTAGCTGAATATTTAATTCAGGAGGAAAACAAGCAGCGATCCTATGCAAATCATTCTCAACCATCAATAACCCCGACAGATTCCATCAACCGCCGCCGACAAGTCAGACAAGAACATCGAGCGGCAAGACAAAGAAGAGAGCAGCCTTAAAAGCTAATTTCAGATGGCGGATTTCCAATATCTTTCAACCCAATTAAGTAGGAAAAAATGATGTTAAACCAACAAGAAATGCTGAAAATCAAAACCTCCTTTAACCCCGACAACACGAGCCAATATACTATTGAACAAAAAACAATCGAACTCTTTGCTCCATCCACTCACACTGCCTCTCTAGAAAAAACGATCGAGATGCAAATTAACGCTGTAACTCGCGAGTTTTTAGCCAACATCAAAACCAACAGCGACATTGATTTTCAAGCGTTAACGCAAAACTTTTGCGATCCTCAAATTCCCATTGAACCCGCTAATTTTGAAAGCTACCTGGAATATTTATCCAACAACGTAATTAACCATTCAATCCACACATCATCGCCGCGATTTATCGGTCACATGACCGCCGCACTTCCCCATTTCGTTCAGCCTCTAGCTAAACTGATGACGGCGATGAATCAAAACGCCGTTAAAATAGAAACTGCTAAAGCTTTCAGTCCTTATGAACGTCAAGCTTTGGCAATGATTCATCGACTGATTTACAACTTTGGCGATCGCTTTTACGCCCAGCATATTCAAAACAGCGAGAGTACATTAGGAATTTTGGTTTCTGGAGGTACTACAGCGAATATCACGGCACTTTGGTGCGCCAGAAATACTTCTTTAGGGCCAAAAGACGACTTTCCAGGCATAGAAAAGGAAGGTTTAACAGCCGCCTTAGATTATTATGGCTACAAAGGTGCGGTAGTAATCGGTTCGGACTTAATGCACTACTCGTTTGAAAAAGCCGCCGATTTGTTGGGTATCGGTACGCGAGGTTTGATTAAAATTAAGAGCGATCGCAACAATCGGATTGACATCTGTGCGCTTCGTCAAGCTGTCACAGATTGTCGCGACCAAAACAAACATATTATCGCGATCGTGGGCATTGCTGGTACTACAGATTCAGGTGGAGTCGATTCTCTTTCCGATATGGCGGACATTGCGCGAGAAGCGAACGTTCACTTCCATGTCGATGCCGCTTGGGGTGGGCCACTGATTTTTTCCCAACAGCATCGACCTAAAATTGTTGGGATCGAACGCGCTGATTCGGTGACGATTGATGGACATAAACAAATGTATTTGCCAATTGGTATTGGGATGGTATTTTTGCGCGATCCGATCGCGGCACAAGCGATCGAAAAAAATGCCAGTTATACCATGCGTAAAGGTTCATTCGATTTAGGTAAACGCGCTTTGGAAGGTTCTCGACCGGGAATGGCATTATTCCTTCATGCTGGGCTCAACTTAATTGGGGTAAAAGGATATGAATTTTTGATTGATGAAGGAATTCGGAAAACTCAATATATGGCCGATCGCATCCGCAGTCTAGCTGAATTTGAGTTGTTAGCAGAACCGGATATTAACCTGTTAATTTACCGTTATATACCGGAGTCATTGAGAGAGAGTGTGGCTAAAAATCAGTTAACTGAAAGTGAAAATCAACTGATCGATCGATTTAACGAACGACTTCAAAAAGCCCAGCGCCAAGCAGGTCGTACTTTTATTTCGCGGACAACTAAAACCACTATCTGTTCTGGAAAAGAAATTCCGATGGTCGCATTGCGGGCGGTGATTGCTAATCCACTTACCACTGAAGATGATATCGATGCAGTTTTAAACGACCAGATGGAGATTGCTTTAGAGATTTCGATCTCTAATTCTCTAGAAACTACAGAAAATGTAGCTTAGAAAATGTTTGAAAATTCCAAATACAACAACACTCAACTTATGTATTCAGCAAATTCATCTTTGGCAGACAACTCTCGCTCTCTTTATAATAATTGGGCTTTTGCTTACCCAGTAAGCAAAGAGGGGATAGAACTTTGGCTAGATTTTATGCAGGAACATATCCTCAAGCATCTTCCAAAGGAAGCGCACCTTTTAGACATTGGCTGTGGAAAAGGAGAAATAGTAAAAAGTCTGATTGACAAAGGTTATCAAGTAACCGGATTAGATATCTCCGAGGAAATGTTACATTATGCTCGCGAGAATGTACCTAATGGTCAATTTATCCGAGATGACATTCGCTTCTGTAAGTTGCCGTCTAACTTTGATGCAATTGTTTCATCAAATAATGTCTTCAGCTATATATTGACTCTGGAGGATTTGACAAAGGCTTTCCAAAACGTTTTTTCGTCACTTGGAAAAAACGGCTGGTTTGGGTTTGATTTGAGTGAGGGAGAACGAGCTTCAGATCCTAGTAATTCAGTTGAAGATGAATTTATTGGTGAAATAGCAGATGATTATGTTTGGCTTCAGCATTCCAGTCATTCTCCCGATGGCAAATCATGCCAAGTCAAGCACGTAACCTTCCGATTACTGAATGGAAATTGGGAACGTTCAGATGTGAATTTTGCACAACGAGGTTATTCTCGTTCGGAAGTTGAATCTGCCCTAGAAAAGGTAGGGTTTGAGAAAGTTACAATCTACGATCTAGCCAAAGACTTTCCAATCAATATCCTTAAAGACTCAAGGATAATATACGTTTTTCGTAAACCTTAGCTTCAGAGCGTGTTTGCCAAGTTTACTTGGATAATGAGGAACAGTAATGCCCATGAATAGTTCAAATGAATTAAATCGTTTTGATGGAAAAGATGAAATCGCGATCGTCGGCATGGCGGGGCGTTTTCCTGGTGCTAAAAATGTTGATGATTTTTGGCAAAACTTGCGAGATGGCGTAGAATCAATTTCTTTTTTCACAGATGAAGAACTCATCTCTACAGTTACAGACCCAGCCTTACTCAATGACTCTAAATATGTCAAAGCAGGCACTATACTGGAAGATATAGAACTATTTGACGCGGCCTTTTTCGGCTTTACACCCAGAGAAGCCGAAATCGCAGATCCCCAACAGCGTCTTTTTCTAGAATGTGCTTGGGAAGCATTAGAAAATGCTGGTTACGATTCGGAAAGTTATCCCGGTCAAATTGGTTTGTTTGCAGGTGTAACTCTGAGCAGTTATTTATTTTCTAACCTGTATCCTAATCGCCATTTAATAGAATCAGTCGATCCGTTCCAAGTGTTAATTGGCAATGATAAAGACCACCTTTGCACGCAAACTTCTTACAAATTAAACCTCAAAGGGCCGAGCATTAACATTCAAACCACCTGTTCTACCTCATTAGTTGCAGTTCACTTAGCTTGCCAAAGTTTGCTGAATGGCGAAAGCGATATCGTGTTAGCTGGTGGTGTTTCAATTCAAGTACCACAAAAAACAGGTTATCGCTATCAAGAAGGAGGAATAAATTCTCCTGACGGACATTGCCGAGCTTTCGATGTAAATGCTCAAGGAACTATTTTTGGTAGCGGTTTGGGTATTGTCGTATTGAAACGATTAGAAGATGCTGTAGCCGATCGCGATTGTATTCACGCCGTCATTAAAGGTTCCGCAATTAATAATGACGGTTCTTTAAAAGTTGGTTACACAGCCCCCAGCGTAGAAGGTCAAAGGGAGGTGATTTTAGAAGCACTTGCTTTAGCTGGAGTGGAGTCCGAAACTATTAGTTATATTGAGGCGCATGGAACGGGAACTTCGTTGGGAGATCCGATCGAAATTGCAGCTCTCACCCAAGCTTTTCGTACCAGAACTAATCGGAATGGTTTTTGTGCGATCGCCTCAGTTAAAACTAATGTTGGACATTTGAATACAGCCGCTGGGATAACAGGTTTAATCAAAACTATCCAAGCACTTAAACACAAAGAAATACCTCCCAGTTTGCATTTCCAAAAACCCAATACCCAAATAGATTTTGCCAATAGTCCATTCTACGTTAATAGTACGTTGTCGGAATGGAAAACTAACGGCAATCCGCGTCGTGCTGGAGTCAGTTCTTTCGGAATTGGTGGAACGAATGCTCATGTAATTCTAGAAGAAACTCCCGATCTTGAAGTTTCTAGTTCTTCACGTCCTTGGCAGTTATTGCTACTCTCAGCAAAAACCAATACAGCATTAGAGACTGCAACTGCGAATTTAGCAAAACATTTACAACAGCATCCCGATTTAAATATCGCTGATGTTGCTTACACATTGCAAGTCGGTCGTCGGACTTTTGAGCATCGCCGAATGGTAGTTTGTCATGATATTGAAGATGCCCTGAATGCGCTAACTAATGTAGATAAGCAACGAGTTTTCACGCACTACCAAAAGCCCTCTCACCGTCCGATCGTATTCATGTTTTCTGGACAAGGCGCACAATATGTAAATATGGGGCGAGAACTCTACGAAGTTGAGCCAACATTTAGAGAACAAATAGATATCTGTTCGGAAATTCTCAAACCTCATTTAGGTATCGATCTGCGTTCAATTCTCTATCCCAGCGAAGCACAAACCGCAGAAGCTTCTCAGCAATTGGAACAAACTGCAATTACCCAACCAGCTATATTTGTTGTTGAATACGCGATCGCCAAGTTGTGGATAGAATGGGGACTGCATCCCGTAGCGCTAATTGGACACAGTATTGGTGAATATGTAGCTGCTACTTTAGCAGGTGTTTTCTCCTTAGAAGATGCCTTATTTCTAGTAGCAAGTAGAGGTAAACTGATGCAGCAATTGCCCTCTGGAAGTATGCTCGCCGTACCTCTCTCAGAACAAGAAATTCAGCCATTTTTGAGCAAAGAACTTTCTTTGGCAGCAATTAACGCGCCATCCTCCTGCGTCGTTTCAGGCTCGACAGCAGCGATCGCAACATTGCAAAATCAGTTAAATTCCCAAGCTATAGACTGTCGCCCCTTACATACATCTCATGCCTTCCATTCTGAGATGATGCAACCGATTTTAGAACAGTTTGTACTTGCTATTAAAAAAGTGAAGCTGAATCCGCCCCAACTTCCCTTTATTTCCAACGTCACTGGTACTTGGATTACAGAAAATGAAGCCACAAATCCCAGCTATTGGGGCAAACATCTGCGCCAAACAGTGAGATTTTCTGCCGGAATTTCCGAGTTATTAAAACAGCCGGAAGCAATATTTTTGGAAGTTGGGCCTGGACGGACGTTAAGCACGTTAACTAAGCGGCATTTAGAACCCGATGCCAAACATCTCGTGCTAAATTCCTTACGCCATCCTCAAGAACAACAATCCGATGTTGCCTTATTATTAAACGCATTAGGTCGGCTTTGGATGGCAGGCATAAAGATAGATTGGTCGGGTTTTTCTACTCACGAATCGCGTCATCGTCTCCCTCTCCCCACCTATCCTTTCGAGCGCCAACGTTACTGGATCGATGCCAAATTTCCATCCTTATCTGCGACTAAAAACTCAATAACATCAGACCAAAAAGATCGATGGTTAGTGTTTGTTGATGAATCTGGTGTCGGTTCCCAATTAATTAATAAATTGGAACAAAAAGAGCAAAATGTAGTTAGGATAAAGTTAGGAGAAAAATTTGCTAAACTCAGGGCTGGAATTTATACCATTAATCCCCAAAACCAAGACGATTTTGATGCTTTACTTGCAGAACTAATCCCGGATACAAAACCATCCCAGCAAACAGACGCCTCCCCACGCTATTTAAGACCCAGCCTCAGTAATTCGTATGTTCCTCCTACTAACGAATTAGAACAACAAATTGCCGAAATGTGGCAAGAAGTTATCGGTATTAAACAAGTCGGTATTCACGATAATTTCTTCGAGTTAGGAGGAGATTCACTCATCGCCACTCAATTAGTTTCGCGATTGCGATCGCATTTCCCAGTCGAACTACCACTCCGCGACCTTTTGCTTCAAGCATCCACTGTCGCCAAACAAGCAGAAACAATCGACCAACTTCTCCTAGAAAAAATTGCCGAATTATCTGAGGAAGAAGTTGAAGCTTTATTGGCTAATCGATAAAACTTTCTTTTTACACAACCGAATCCCATCTAATACCAATTTTTTATGAGGCTGCATAGAATCAGATCCCCCCTAGCCCCCCTTAATAAGGGGGGGACAAGATTTCACTCAAAGTCCCCCTTCTTAAGGGGGATTTAGGGGGATCGAGATATGTGCAACTTCACATTAAATTGGTATAACCTCATTACTCATCACCAACAACATCTATTATGGAAAACTCAACCTCTAATCTATCAGCAACCAAAAAAGCCCTTCTAGAAAAATGGAAGACAGGAAAATTTAGAAGTTCTGCTATTCCTAAGCGATCGGACTCTAATCTTATTCCTTTATCTTTTTCCCAGCAAAGACTCTGGTTTATCGATCGACTTTATCAAGGAAGTTCGTTCTATAATATTCCGACAGCCATTCATTTAAAGGGAATGCTTGATGTGACGGCGCTTAAGCAAAGTCTTAACGAAATTATCAGTCGTCACGAAGCTTGGCGGACGAGTTTTGTAATAGTAGAGCGGCAACCATTTCAGGCGATCGCATCTAAATTGACATTGGAATTACCTATTATCAACCTCGAACATTTATCGAACCAAAATTGGGAGGTTGAAGTTCAACAAATAGCAAGCGAGGAAGCTAAAAAACCCTTTGATTTATCCCAACCGCCTCTGGTACGGGCAACTTTGCTGCGTCTAGGCGAAACAGAACATATTTTCCTTTTGACTATGCACCACATCGTCTCCGATGGATGGTCTATCTCAGTGTTTGCGGGGGAATTAGCAACGCTGTATGCGGCGTTTTCCACAGGTCAATCTCCGTCATTACCGGAACTTCCCATCCAGTATGCAGATTTTGCAATTTGGCAGCGCGATCGCTTGCAAGGTGAATTACTCGCTACCCAACTCAATTACTGGAAGCAACAACTAGGCGGTGATTTACCTGTATTGCAATTGCCTCTCGATCGCTCCAGACCTACTATTACCACATTTAATGGCGCAAAGCAATACTTTACTTTTCCCCAAACTCTAACAGAGGCGCTAAGTAAATTAGGTCAGCAAGAAGAAGTCACTTTATTTATGACTTTGCTGGCGGGTTTTAATACTTTACTTTACCGCCATTCTGAGCAAGAAGACATCCTCATAGGTTCTTCAATTGCTAATCGAAATCAAGCCGAATTAGAAGGAATTCTTGGCTTATTTGTCAATACATTGGTGATGCGAAATGACCTCAGCGGCGACCCAAGTTTTCGGACGCTTTTGAGTCGGGTACGCGGGGTGACTCTCGACGCTTACGCACATCAGGATTTGCCTTTCGAGAAGCTAGTAGAGGAATTGCAACCCGATCGCGATTTAAGCCGAAATCCTTTGTTTCAGGTCATGTTTGTGCTGCAAAATACGCCGAATTCCGAGCGAGAGATTGCTGGGTTAACTTTGCGTAGTTTGGAGTTCGATAGTGGCACATCTCAGTTTGACATTTTTCTGTCGATCGGCGAATCTAAAGCAGGATTAACTGGATTTTTAGAGTACAGTACCGACTTATTTGATGCGGCAACAATTACAGGACTAATCGACAATTTTCAAACCTTACTGGAAAGCATCGTTGCTAATCCCGATCGCCAAATTTCTGAACTACCGATCCTAACTACCAAACAGCGAGAACAACTGTTATTGGAGTGGAATAATACTCAAACGACTTATCCGCAAGATGCGTCTCTCCATCAATTATTTGAACGGCAAGTAGAGCATTTTCCCGATAGTTTAGCGTTAATTAATCTATCGGAAAAAATAACCTATCGACAACTCAACCAAAAGGTCAATCAACTTGCCCATTATTTACAAAAATTGGGAGTAACAACCGAAAGTTTCGTGGGGATTTGTCTGGATCGATCGGTGGAAATGATAGTTGGAATTCTGGCGATCCTGAAAGCAGGCGGTGCTTACATTCCTCTCGATCCAAATTATCCAGTCGATCGTCTTTCTTTCATGGTTTCTGATTCCCAAGTTTCATTAGTCATCAGTCATTCATCATTACGCGATCGCTTTCAACAAATACAGGTTATTTGTCTAGATGATGACAGGGAAATTATCAATCGAGAAAGTCAAGAAAATCCTGCCACCGCATCGAGAAGTGACAATCTTGCTTATGTAATCTACACTTCTGGTTCGACTGGAACTCCCAAAGGCGTTCTCGGCACTCACCGAGGTACAGTTAATGGGTTACACTGGTTGTGGAAAACTTATCCGTTTGAAAGTCAAGATATTTGCTGTCAGAAAACAGCTATTAGTTTCGTAGATTCAGTCTGGGAAATTTTTGCTCCTTTACTCCAAGGAATTCCCACCGTTATCGTTCCCGATCCAATTGTCAAAGACACTAAACTATTCCTAGAAACGCTCGATCGCCATCGCGTTACGCGAGTCATACTTGTTCCTTCCTTACTGCGGTTAATTCTCGATACTTACGGTAATTTAACTCAGAAATTATCGAAGTTGAAACTTTGGATAACCAGTGGAGAAGCACTACCTCTCGACTTAGCGCGATCGTTCCAAAAATTGCTTCCATCTGCCAAATTGATTAACCTTTACGGTTCATCTGAAGTTTCTGCTAATGCTACTTACTACGATACGAGTTTATTACCAGAAAAAGCAACTAGCGTTCCGATCGGCCATCCAATTGATAACACTCAAGTTTACATATTCGATCGCCATTTACAACCAACGACCGTCGGAGTCTGCGGTGAATTGTACATCGGTGGCGATGGATTGGCGAAAGGTTATTTGAATCGTCCCGAACTAACCGAGGAACGGTTTATTTTAACTCCCAACTCAAAACTCTATAAGACTGGCGATTTAGCGCGTTACTTGCACGATGGCAATCTCGAATATTTAGGTCGCCGTGACGAACAAGTAAAAATCAGAGGTTTTCGGGTTGAGTTGGGAGAAATTGAAAGTGCGATATTGCAACATCCAGATATTCGAGAATCTGTTGTCATTATTCGGGAGGAGACACAAGGCGATCGGCATCCGATCGCTTACATAGTAACAGATGAACCAAACTTAGTTTCACAACTGCACGGTTACTTGCAAGATAAACTACCGGATTACATGATACCGTCTGCTTTTGTGCTGCTAGATGCGATACCGCTAACACCAAATGGCAAAGTAGATAAGCGATCGCTTCCAACTGATAATCCGATCCGTTCAAACTCTACAAAATCCTTCGTTTCGCCCAGAAATATTTCCGAATTAGGTTTGGTAAAAATTTGGGAAAATCTTCTAGCTATTAACTCAATTGGAGTTACAGATAACTTCTTCGAGTTGGGAGGTCACTCCTTTTTAGCTGTACGCTTAATGGCTCAAATTTACGAGTTGTTCGGACACAACCTTCCCCTATCTATTTTGTTTGAAAACCCAACAATAGAAAAACTCGCTAAAATTGTCAGCCAGCCAACAAATTTGAGTTCTGGTTCCCCGCTGGTAGCCCTTAATTCTTCGGGTTCGAGGACTCCTTTCTTTTGCGTACACGCCGCCGGAGGAGACATTCTCGCTTACATAAACTTGGCAGATAAAATCGGTGGAGAGCAACCATTTTACGCCTTGGAACAGTCTCCCAGTTCCGTAGAAGTTGAACCTAAATCAGTAGAAGAAACAGCAGCTTATTACCTCGAAGAAATTCGCGCAGTGCAACCGGAAGGGCCGTATCTTTTAGGAGGTTGGTGTTTTGGTGGGGTGGTTGCTTTTGAGATGGCGCAACAACTACAAAAACAAGGTCAAAAAGTAGACTTGCTAGTGGTAATTGACGCGATTTTGCCAGAAACAGTTATTCAACCAACAAAGGATGATGATGCTAAATTTTTACTCCGGTTAGCTGAATCAATTAAAAACTGGTTCGGTATCGATTTTTCAGTCTCCTACGACGAAATGCTCGATCTACCGTTGGATGAGCAATTTCAGTTATTGAATAGAAAGGCAAACTTCATCGTCAGCGACACGGAGATGTCGCAGTATATTCGCGATTACAAGGTTTTTAAATCTCACGTTCAAGCCATGCGAGATTACGTTCCCCAGGTTTATCCTGACAAAATTACGTTGTTTCGAGCTCACGATAAAATTGAGCATGATTTTGATAGTTCTGAGTTCCATAGCGATGACTTATTGTTAGGTTGGGGTAAGTGTTCCCAGCAAGCGATCGAAGTTATTGAAGTTCCGGGAAATCATTTCTCAATGTTCGCTGAACCTCACGTGCAAAAATTAGCCCAACAGTTGAAAGGTTATCTCGATCGAATTGAACTAGATTGCTAGATATTGTTGAGGTAGATCGCACTTTGACAGGGCTAGAGTAAAAAAGCTAACCAGTGTCAAAATCGCAGTCTTTCGCCAGAAGGAACTGAGTGAAACTGTTTCTGCGATCGATCGCGACAACGCCATTGCGATCGAACGCGCAACCTCTCCACTGCTGGAATTAGCCTTTGACGGCGGTGCAAAGAGGGAAAATACTCGATGCACGACCAATACTGCCCCTTCGACTGAGATATTGAGCCTTTGGTCATCGATCATTGGTCATCGACTGCTGACTAATGACTCACAACTACTTGACAATTATAATTATTTAGGGTATACATATTGATGAAAGATTTTCTCAACTTTTTCTACAAAACCCACTTTCCCCGATCGCAATAAGCTGGCGTACTCTCAAGACATTGTTTTTCTCCAGCCAGTCCTCAGTCCCCAGTCCCATGATTAACCCAAAAAGCTTACAGAAATTCGGATTGCTTGGCAGCTTGTACGTATCGCAGTTTATCCCGATCGCGTGTTTGTACGAAGCTTTGCCCGTATTGATGCGACAGCGTGGGGCCTCCTTAGAAGCAATCGGTTTTCTCCCCCTGTTGACTTTACCCTGGATGCTAAAATCCCTCTGGTCGCCACCGATCGATCGCTACGGTTTCACCCGTTGGGGACACTATCGATTTTGGATTATCTGCTTTCAACTCATCGTTGCTTGCACTCTAGTAGCTTTTGGCTTTATTGACATTAATAGTCAACTTCATGTTGCATTTTTATCTCTGGTGGTAATTTGTTTCGTTTGTGCCAGCCAAGATGTTGCCACAGATGCCTTAGCCCTAGGGTTGCTCGAACCCCACGAGCGAGGCTTTGGCAATGGCGCACAGAGTGCAGGTAACTCTGTGGGTGCAATTATCGGCGGTGGCGGATGCCGATCGAGATCGAACGTTCTTCTTTTCTGGCATTATTGCTGCCGCGATCGGTGGTGTAATCGCACAAGCGCTGGGCTATCAGGGAGTGTTTATTATTTCTCTTGCCATTGCTTTGGTTAGCATCGCGATCGTTGCCCGAGAATTCGATCGGACGAGACGCACTCAGCTAACTCCACAAATCGAGTAACGAGTTTTGAATAAAACCTTCCTACTTAGAACATATCGAAAAAATCCGACTCCACTTCCATATCTCACGACAAATGTAGATATACATCAACTAATTAAAAATATCGATGAACCTACCTTCAGGCCCAAAAGCTCCCATCTGGTTGCAATATCTTAAAATCGCCACCAATCCTATTGGCTACATGGACACTCTCGCAAAACGCTACGGTGACATTTTCACCATCACGTTTGGGACTACTCCCGTATTATTTGTCAGCAATCCCAAAGGAATCGAGCAAATTTTTACCAATACAAAACAGATTCCCGCTTCTGGAGAGTTGAACGGAGATATGGCCCTAATTACGGGGAATCAAGGAATACTCCAACTCGATGGTTTGCGCCACAAACATCGCCGTCAGTTGATGATGCCAGCCTTTCACGGTGCGAGGTTGCGCTCTTACGGAGAGCGAATCTGCGATCTGACAGAGAAAATTATCAGTCAGCATTCGATCGGCAAAGTCTTTGTAGCTTACCCATCGATCGAAGATATTACTTTACAAATAAGCATTCAGATTGTATTGGGTTTAAGCGAGGGAGAACGCTACGAAAGACTCAGGAAACTGCTTCCGGCAATCATAAATTTGATGCGGACTCCTTTAATTCAAGCTGCCAACATTCTGCCCTTTCTGCAACGAGATTTAGGTCGTTGGAGCCCTTGGGGGAAACTGCTTCAACTCCGGCAAGAACTTTACCAACTGCTCGAAGCAGAAGTGAAAGAACGCCGCCAGCAAGCAGATCCCTCTCGCAGCAATATTCTATCTGATTTGATGTTTGCTCGCGATGAAACGGGTGAGAGCATGACAGATGAAGAGTTGCGAGATTTGGTAATTTCGCCCTTATTCGCGGCTCAGGATGCTTCCGCCACTGCGATCGCTTGGGCATTATACTGGATTCACCATTTACCGACAGTACGCGATCGATTGGTGACGGAACTAGATAGTCTTGGCGACTCGCCAGATCCAATGAGTATTGTCGGATTACCCTATCTCACCGCTGTTTGTAATGAAGCCTTGCGAATTTATCCCACTCAGTTATTCACATTTCCAAGATTGGTAGAATCACCGATCGAGTTAATGGGTTATCAATTGAGTCCCGGTACGCTGCTCAGAGTTAATATTTGTCTGACTCATCGGCGCGAGGACTTATACCCAGAACCTAACAAATTTAAGCCAGAGCGCTTTTTAGAAAGAAAATTTTCTCCTTATGAATTTCTGCCTTTTGGCGGGGGCACTCGTACTTGTATCGGTGCAACTTTAGCTTTATTTGAAATGAAGCTAATATTGGCAACTATACTTTCACGCTATCAATTAGAACTAGCGGATAGCAAACCGGAACAACCTAAGTTTGAAGGACTACTTTGTTACCCTGTCAGTGGTGTGAAACTGGTAGTCAAAGGTCAGCGCCAACATCAAAAGCAACCGCAGCAGCTAGTATCTAACTTTCCTAATTAGGGATAGCTGATTTCAATTACCAATTACCCATTACCAATTACCCATTACGATGAAACTACCTCCAGGGCCGAAAACCCCCACCTGGTTACTGAACATTCAATTTGCATCTGACCCGATTGGCTATATGAATGCCATTACCAAACGCTATGGTGAAATTTTCACGATTATGTTTGGTTCTACCCCGGTAGTTTTCGTTAGCAACCCAGAGGGTTTAAAGGAGATTTTTACCAACACAAAAGAAATTACCGCCCCAGGTGAATTAAACCAAGGTCTCTCCTTGCTGGGAGGAACTAATGGATTGCTTTTGCTAGACGGTTTGCGCCACAAACATCGCCGCAAACTGTTAATGCCTCCCCTGCACGGGGAACGAATGCGATCCTACGGACAGCGAATATGTCACCTCACAGAGGAAATAATTAGCCAACAAGCGATCGGCAAACCATTTCTGGCATTTCCGATCGTGCAAGTTATTGCTTTGCAAGTAATATTGGAGGTAGTTTTTGGTTTAAATGAGGGAGAGCGTTACAAACAACTCAGGCAGCTAATTCCCTCTCTGTTGAGTTTTCCATTTTCTCCCATCATGAGCCTTATCTTCTCTTTCCCCGCTCTGCAAAGGGATTTTGGTCGGCGGAGTCCGTGGGGATACTTTCTTTACCTGCGACAGCAATTTGACCAACTGCTATACAGCGAAATTAACGATCGCCGCCAACAAGCCGACTCCTCCCGTGCTGATATCCTTTCCGATTTAGTATTAGCTCTTGATGAAAATGGGAAGCCGATGACGAATGAGGATGTGCGCGATCTTTTACCCTCGTTCCTATTCGCTGGTCGCAATACTGAAGCTAGCGCGATCGCTTGGGCGTTATACTGGATTCACACAAATCTTGCCGTTCGCGATCGCCTGCTTCAAGAACTCGATAATCTGGGTGATTTTCCAGATCCCGTCCGTATTGTCGCACTGCCTTATCTGAATGCTGTCTGTAATGAAGTCTTGCGAATTAATCCATCTCAAGTGATAACATTACCAAGAAGAGTAGAATCGCAAGTCAAACTGATGGGCTACGAGTTGAGTCCAGGGACAATACTCAGAGGCTGTATTTATCAAACTCATCAACGCGAGGATTTATATCCACAGCCAAAGGAATTTAAGCCAGAACGCTTTCTAGATAGACAATTTTCTAGTTATGAATTTCTGCCCTTTGGCGGCGGTGTTCGTCGTTGTCCTGCTGAAGCTCTTGGTCTGTTTGAAATGAAGCTAGTATTAGCGACTATTCTTTCCCGCTATCAATTAGCTTTGGCAGATAAAAGGCCAGAACAACCAAAGCCTTTAGGCATCAATTTTCCTCCTGCTAAAGGCTTGAAGATGGTCATCGTGGGTAAACGTCAGCGCCAAGAGCGATCGCCTCAGTTTGTTGCTGGATCGGTTTAGCTTCTGAAGTTAGTTTTTGTGTGCTTAGGGATTGTTCTGATTTGTTCTTTTTAATGGAGATAACGAAAATGATTGAAAGTAAAAAAGGTGCTGTAGTCATTACAGGAACATCTTCAGGTGTTGGTCGAGCCACCGCACTGCTGTTGGAAAAACAAGGATACCATGTCTTTGCTGGAGTTCGTAAAGAAAAAGATGCTGAATCATTAAAGCAGGCTAGCTCTGGCAATTTAACACCTATTATCCTCGATATCACAAAAGCGGAACAAATTAAATCTGCCGCAGAACTTGTTTCGCAAATAGTGGGCGATAAAGGAGTGGTAGGATTAGTGAACAACGCGGGTGTTGCCGTAGACGGGCCGTTGGAATGTATTCCGATCGATGACTTGAGGTTGCAATTTGAAGTCGATGTTATCGGTCAAATTGCTGTCATGCAAGCATTTCTCCCCGCGATCCGAAAAGCCAAAGGTCGGATCGTTAATATTGGTTCGGTTGCTAGTAAAGTTGCTCTGCCATATTTCGCCGCCTTGTCTGCTTCTAAATTTGCATTGGAGGCACTCACAGATTCTTTGAGAATGGAATTAACTCCTTGGGGAATTGAAGTCATCTCGATCCTACCAGGCCCAATTAATACAGAAGTTTCCGAGAAAGTGGAGGCTGGCTATTTGAAAACGATCGCCAATATGTCACCCGAAGCCAAAGCGATGTATGGCAACAATCACAAAGCTTATATGATGGAAGTGGTCAAGGAAAATCAGGAAGGAATGCCACCCGAAAAAGTCGCAAATACGATTTTAAAGTCTTTGGACGATCGTAAACCCAAAAGGCACTATATTGTCGGGGAAGACCTCTTTTTCTTGACCTGTAACAAGTTCTTTCCTACTCGGCTTTTTTATAACATTTTTTATTCGTTTGTAGAAAGAGACTTGAAATTTGATAAAAGGTGATTTCTGGCAGTAATTTCTTTTGCTGCTATCTTTAGCGATCTGTATACGAATGTTATTAATTGACATTCGTATACAAATTACAAGCCAGCTAAAATTTCAGGACTTACGCAAAAAAACCGGGTTTCTATGAAAAATCTGCGTTTCTCACCTAGAAATCTACGAAGAAACCCGGTTTCTGACCTCGTTATAAAACCATAGCAAATAATGACTTCAAAACAGGAAACACAACTTACAAATGAAATCCTCCAAGGCAATCTAACTCAACTGATGTTGAAATTATCCATTCCCGGTATTGTGGGAATGCTGCTGATTGGCTTGAACCCTTTTCTTGATGCTTTATTTGCAGGACGACTAATTGGTGAAAACGCTTTGGCAGCTATCTCCATCGCGCTGCCTCTGACGATCGTTGTAGTTGGATGTGCTTTATTAGTTGGGATAGGTTCTGCTTCGGTTCTCAGCCGCGCCATTGGCGCGGGAGATATCAAAACTCAATCTAACATCTTCGGTACTTTCGTAATTCTGAGTCTGATTGTTTCCTTTTTTATCACCATTTTAGGTTACAGTTTTGGCGAACAATTAATCTCATTTATGGGAGGGAAAGGTGAAGTTGCCTCCTTAGGTTCGGAGTATTTTAAAACCTATATGTTGGGTTCGGTATTTTTTGTACTAGCGGTAGGTTCTAGTCAGTTAATCAAATCTGAAGGGAAAATCGGTTTAGCGACCATCTTTGCTGCTATTTCGGTTGTGACTAATACGATTTTAAATCCTCTCTTTGTAGGCGTTTTTCACTGGGGTATTCAAGGAATAGCTATCGCGACGATTGTTGCTAATTTCGTTTACGCGATCGTAAATTGTAGTTATTTTCTTTCCGGTAAAAGTTCGATCCCGGTTCAAGTAAAAAAGTTAACTTTGTCAGTAGATTTACTGCCACCAATCTTATCGGTGGGTATATCGGTATTCATCATGGAAGTAATGACTGTAGTTCAACAGGTAATGATTTTTAAATCGCTCGCCTACTATGGAACCGATACCGATCTTGCCTTCGCTGGAGCAACATTGAACCTGTATTCTTTAGCAGTAACTCCTGTCTATGGCTTCGTACAAGCTCTACAGCCAGTAATTGGAATAAATTATGGAGCGGGAAATCATCACAGAATGAAGAAAGCATATTTTATTTTTGGTATTGGCGGTACTATTCTGTTAAGCATAATCTGGTTGCCTCTACAATTATATCCTGCAACTTTTCTAAGTTGGTTGCTACCGAAGGTTGCTTTCAGTGCTAACGATCTGTTAAACTTTCGGATTGTGACTATATTGCTACCCCTACTGTCTTTTGTATTCTGTAGCATTACTTTGTTTCAGTCCATAGGCAATGGTAAAATTGCGGGAATTATAGTTGTGGCTAGACAAGTATTTCTGTTTATACCAGTAGTGTTAATATTGCCGCTATTCATAGGAATAAATGGGATTTATTATAGCTTAACTGCTGTGGATATTTTAGTTTCCCTAATAGTCGCTTTATTTACTTGGATGGAATTGGATCGACTCCAACTTCAAATCTTAGCAAAATAAGTTGGTAGGTTTAATAAGCTGTTCCACATTTAACTTGCCCTAAGAGCATAGTTGGATACCTAAGCCAAGAGGTCGCCCCCCTGACCTGACGCATGGTTGTTTCATTCTCAATTCCAATTTTCATTCTTCGCCTTTCCAAGCCTCTGGCTTCAGGGGGCGACAAGCATCCTAGAATGGTTGCTGTATGAGGTTTATAGCCCTCAAGCCCTTTTGATACAATCTGCGCTTATTGCGAAGAGAAGTGATTGATTCCTCAACCCATTCTTGACACTCATGAAAAGCAACTATCCAATTATGGCTATATAGAACCCATTTGAGATATATTAGACCTCTTGCAAAAATCCTTTTAATCAAATTCTGGAACGGGCTCTCCGGCCCATTCCACAAGAAAAAAATTGGCGTTGCTGATTTACGGTATGCAAGGCAAAATCTGCAAGTCATAGAAACCATTTTCGACACAGTTTCTGGATTTTAAAATTATTTTTTCATACCCTGATTAAGCAACGCCTTTTTTCTTAGCTTCTGCGTCCACAGTATTAGTCACCAGATAAACACAACTCCTAGTTTACAGATAAATTTGCCTCATATTCATTCTCCAGCAGCCTCAGCCGACGCAGCGAATCTATCCGCTACAGCTTTAGCAATTAGCGCCACCTGACTCAGAGGCAAAAACTGAATTTTTTTGACAATATCGTTAATTTCTGGGGCTTGCGAGACTGGATTGCCATCCAAAATGCTGAGAAACTCTTCCAGCGTATAACCTGATCTCGCAGCGAGCTTAGCCAAGTTTTCAGTATCGGGAACCGTATCACCTCTTTCCCAAAGCTGAACAGCGGTAGCGGAAACGCCCAAAAGCTTACCAAACGCTCGCTGGCTCATTGTCCCGCGCGCTGTTTTGATAATTTCACTAAGTTTTTCTCTATTTTGGATGTTGTTCACGACTTAAAAGCTACTCGGCTTTACCTACAACTAAACTTATCAGTTTATAAATAATTATCATTTAAATCTTAACTTGTAACTATTGACATACAACTAAGCTTAGTCTAAAATACAAAGTATAGATATAGTTTTACTGCATCGGAGCGCCCCTCACGATCCAGGAGTCCCCAAAAATGACCAAAAGACGCAGCCAAAACACCCACAATTCACGTCGCAACCGTCAAAGCCTCACCGCCTCCGGTTGGCTCAAACCCCAGTGCTGGCAAATCTCCAAAAAAGAAGCAGCCGAAGCCCTGAGAATGCCCGTCAACCGCATAGTCAAAGTCTACCCCAAACAACATCAAGTAATAGTAGTTTACCTGAACCTGAAAGGACAAAAATGCAGTTCCTTTTTCAGTTACCGCCTATTTGCCAGATGGCAGCAAGAGGCGATCGCAGCCATAGCCAGTTGCAAAAACCAGCAAACTCTCGCACCCCTAGAAATCATAGTACAGTACGACCTCGAACATTTCAAATATCCAGTGGCGATCGCCGATGCAATTTGGGAAGCCCTACTCAACCACATCTCCCGCGTAACAAGGGAACTGAGGCTGAGCAAACAATGCGCCTAGTCCCCCATCACTCCATCAATTAGTAGAAGCAGCCAACTCAGCCAAACGTTCCTGCTGATCCTGAGAAATGCAAGTCTGAATAATCCCCTCAATATCCCCTTCCAAAACAGTATTGAGCGAGAAATTCTCCCCCAAACGGTGGTCCGTAGCCCGATTGTCCTTATAGTTGTAAGTGCGGATCTTCTCCGATCGCGAACCAGTACCAACCTGAGCCAAACGCCGCGACTTCACCTCATCCTGCTGCTCCCGCAACTTCATCTCATAGAGCTTAGCCCGCAAAATCTGCATCGCCCGCTCCTTATTCTGCAACTGACTGCGCTCCTCAGTACAGAAAATCCGAATTCCCGTCGGCTTGTGAAACAAATCCGCAGCAGTTTCCACCTTGTTCACGTTTTGGCCGCCAGCACCGCCCGATCGAGCCGTACTCATCTCAATATCCTTCGGATCGATGTGAATCTCCACATCATCAACCTCCGGCATCACAGCCACCGTCGCCGTCGAAGTATGCACCCGGCCGCCAGCCTCAGTCACAGGCACTCGCTGCACCCGGTGTACCCCAGCCTCAAACTTCAGCTTGCTGTAAACGCTATCGCCCGTAATTTCCAGAATCACCTCTTTAAAGCCGCCCATTTCAGCCAGCGACTCGCTCACCAACTTCACCTGCCAGCCTTGAGTTTGAGCGTAACGGGAATACAGCCGCAGCAAATCTCCCGCCCAAATACTGGCCTCATCTCCGCCAGTACCCGCCCGAATTTCCAGCATAATATTCTTGTCATCGTTCGGGTCGCGGGGGAGCAGCAAAACCTTCAAACGGGTTTCCAAATTTTCCAGCTTAGATTCAAGTTCCTCAACTTCCAGCGCGGCCATTTGCTGCATTTCTCGATCGCCCGCGGCTTCCTTGAGAACCTGTCGCGTGCCCACCAAATCTTCCTGAGTGGTTTTCCACAGATCAAAAGTATCGACCACTTCCTCCAAGGACGATCGAGCTTTTGCCACCCGTTGAAACTCTTGATTGTCCCTAGCCACATCCGGGTCAGCCATGCGGCGAGTCAACTCATTAAAAGTTTGCTCTACCGACTTCAATTTATCCAGCAAATAAGATTCAGCCATTGTCAGTTGTCCTTTGTCAATCGATTTTAGATTTTAGATTTTAGATTTTAGATTTTAGATTTGAAGAACAGTTGCGATAGAATCTCGATCGAACTCAATTTTCTGCCAACTCAACTGGCCTGCATAGCAAGTCTTCAATCTCAAATCTAAAATCCGAGGGCGGAGCGATTTTAGATTTTAGAACTCAAGAGCAGTTAGGATAGAATGTCGATCGAACTCAACTGCCTGCATAGCCAGTCTTCAATCTAAAATCTAAAATCCGAGGGCGGTAAGTTGCCAGTAGAAAGAACTACTTTCAACAAACTGCGGACAAATGACAATCCGGCTACTTCTTCTTTTTGCCTTTACCAGCAGCCTTAGCAGCATCTGCTTTCGGCTCTTCCATTTTCAGAGGTCCCGAGGAAGCATCTGCCTTCGGCATTTCTACCTCCGTCATGCCGTATTTCCGCATAAAGCGCTCCACACGACCTTCAGTATCAATAATCTTCTGAGTGCCAGTATAAAAAGGATGATTTCCCGACCAGACATCAACTTGAAGCTTTGGTCTAGTTGAACCCACAGTCATCACAAGTTCCCCGTTGCAATAAACCTGAGCTTCGGGATACCACTCAGGGTGAATGCCATCTTTCGCCATTTTTTTTACTCTCTAATTTTTGACTTTACAACCATTTTAGCTGCCGCAGGACTTCTAAACCAACAACAGCACCAATTTTCTCTTATACCTTTTGGAACCAGGAATCAGGAATCGGAAATAAACTTCAAAAAAAGGCAGATAAAATCTGAATGATTCTTGCCTTTTCTTTCTTTCTTCCTTCTTCCTTCTTCCTTCTTCCTTCCTTCTTCCTTCTTCCGTCAATCCGTCAATCCGTCAATCCGAACTTCCGTTACATCCGTTACATCCGTTAAAAAATCCGTTGCCGAACTTCCATTACATCCGTTACATCCGTTACATCCGTTACATCCGTTACATCCGTTGCCGAACTGCCCTCGATTACCGCTTCGAGTATTGAGGGGCCTTGCGAGCTTTCCGCAAACCGTACTTTTTCCGTTCTTTGGCGCGCGGGTCGCGAGTCAAATAGCCCTCAGTCTTGAGAGGCTTGCGGTTGTCCGGGTCTAATTGACAAAGTGCTCTAGCGACACCCAAGCGAATCGAGTCAGCCTGACCTGTCAAGCCACCGCCTTCGACTTTTACCAAAATATCGTACTCATTTTCCAGACCCAAAGTTTCCAGAGGGGCCTTAGCGAGAGCCAAATAAGTAGGGTTGAATTGCAGGTACAAATCCCCCTCTTTACCATTGACAGTCAGTATGCCAGTGCCGGGAACCAAACGTACCCGCGCTACTGAACATTTGCGGCGGCCGGTACCCCAGTACACAGCGCGGCCGGTATCTGTTGCTTGCATTACTCATTTCCTCCCGGAATCGTGTGAACAATTAATTCTTCTGGTTGTTGAGCTTGGTGCGGGTGGTTTGGGCCAGCGTACACCTTCAGCTTCGTAAACAGTTGTCTGCCTAAAGAAGTGTGAGGCAGCATTCCCCGAATAGCTTCTTCGACGATTCTTTCGGGCAAACGTGCTTGCAATTTGGCAAAAGTTTCTGTTTTCATGCCGCCCGGTCTTCCAGAATGGCGGCGGTAGATTTTCTGGGTGCGTTTTTTGCCAGTAACAGCGATTTTGTCAGCATTGATGACAATTACGAAATCGCCGGTATCCATAGAAGGAGTGTAAGTCGGTTTGTGTTTTCCCCGGAGGTACATGGCAACTTCTGTTGCCAGACGGCCCAGCCGCTGGTCGGCGGCATCGACCACGTACCACTTGTGCTCTAGGGAGTCTTGAGTAGGGACGTAAGTTTTGTTCATTGTTTGTTGTTAGTTGTCAGTTGTTAGTTGGCAGTTGGCAGTTGGCAGTGGTCAGTTGGCAATTTTTGAGTTGTTATCAATTGTCAGTTATTTAGTTGTCAGTAATTAGTTTTTTATTCATAGTTACCCACTGACCACTGACCACTGACCACTGACCACTGACCACTGACTAATGACTAATGACTAATGACTAATGACTAATTTTGGCTGAGTGTCGTACCAGACATCTGGGGGAAAGGGAAATTCACAATAGCCAACCCGCAGCAGGCACAAACCTTGAGCGGGAGCGGCATATTTTACCATTTCTCGGCGTTCGTTGACCCAAACATCTGTGAAATTGTCGATCGACCTTTCCCCGCGACCCACCTGTACCAGCAACCCCACCAGCAGCCGCATCATCCCGTACAAAAACCCGCTCGCCTGAACCTCAATATAGACAAGAGGCCCAGAACGGTGACACTCTGCTGCTTGTACGTCCACCCAAGAATGAGGCCGGGCAGACCCCGCACGGTGGAAAGCAGCCAAGTGATGCCGCCCGATTAGCGGTGTCAATGCTGTCTGAATCAAAGATTCATCCACAGGGGCCCGGTAGCAGTGCCAAGCAAAAGGACGCACAAACAAATTAGGGGTCGGGTCTGTATAAAGGGTATAGCGATAGCGCCGCCAACTGGCTGAGAACCGAGCGTGCCAGGTAGGTTCCACCTTTGCCGAAGCTCGAATTAAAATATCTTTTGCCAGTCGAGAGTTGAGAACGCTTGCCCAGCGGTGAGCCGGAATTGGGCCCGGGGCGTCAAAATGGGCTACTTGAGCAGCAGCGTGAACTCCCGCATCAGTTCTCCCGGCAGCGTGCAGCGTTACCGGGCGTTCCAGAACAGTCGATATTGCTGTTTCAATTTCTTCTTGTACTGTACGCTGGTTCGGCTGTCGCTGCCAACCGTGAAAGTTAGTGCCGAGGTATTGGATCACCAGAGCAACGCGCTGTATCGATTGGGGATTTTCGATTGGGGATTTTGGATTGTCAGTCATAAATCACAAATCTCCAACCCAAAATTGAATTAAACCAGTTCAACGATCGCCATTTCGGAATTGTCTCCTTGGCGCGGGACAGTTCGCACTACGCGGGTGTAGCCCCCGTTGCGCGAGCCGTACCGTTCCCCGGCCGCCTCAAACAAGGCGTGTACTAACTGTTTGTCGTAGATAAAGCCCATAGCTTGCCTGCGAGCAGCCAAGGAGCCCTCTTTTGCCAGGGTAATCATTCTGTCCGCCTCTGGGCGCAGCGCTTTGGCGCGGGCGAGAGTGGTAGTAATTTTACCGTGGCGGATTAATTCGGTGGTCAGCGAGCGCAGCATGGCGCGGCGCTGGTCAGCCGGTTTGTTGAGTTGGGGAACGCGACAGCGGTGACGCATGGCAGTTGGTAATTGGTAAGTGGTAATTGGGCGCCGGGATAGTCCGCGAGTTTTGAGCGGTGATTTCTTTAACTTAAAAACTCACCTACTTAAAATTCAGAACTTTTTTACCCGTTACCCGTTGATTAACTTTTAGCTGATTTTTCCTGTGGCAAGGTAATGCCCAAGCGTTTTTGTAAAGCTTCAATCACTTCTTCTGCGGACTTCTGCCCGAAATTCTTGATTTCGAGCAAGTCTTCTTGGGTATAATCCAATAAGTCTGCGACTGAGTTGATCTGAGCCCGCTTGAGACAGTTGTAAGCCCGGACGGACAACTGCAATTCTTCGATCGGAATTTGGCTCGTAGGATCGGCCTCACCTGGATACTCGGGTTTGAGAGAATCTTGGGTGATGTCTTTGAGAGGTGCAAATAAATCTACCAGGATGTGGGCAGATTGACTCAAAGCTTCTTGAGGAGTCACGCTGCCATCAGTCCAGATTTCCATAATCAGCCGGTCTTTCTCGACTGTGCCGCCTACCCGAGCATCTTCAACGCTGTAGTTGACTCTGCGAATCGGCATAAAAATGGCGTCAATTTGGAGAAAATCCAAAGCCGACCCATCATCGCGACTGCGGTCTACTGCTCGGTATCCGATGCCTTTTTCAATTCTGAATTCCATTTCCAGAACTGAGCCGGGCGAGAGAGTCGCAATGTACTGCGATTTATCGATCAATTCCACCTCAGAGGGCAAATCGAACCTATCGGCCGTAACTGTGACTGGCCCCTCAATCCGCAACCTGCCGATTTGCGGCTGCTGAGAATGAGTTTTGAGGACAACCTCTTTCATGTTCAGGAGAATTTCCAGAACGTCCTCACGTACCCCTTCGATCGTGGCAAACTCGTGATTGACGCCCGCGATTCGGACTGAAGTTACTGCCGTTCCTTCCAAATTTGACAGCAGAACTCGCCGAAGCGCATTCCCAACAGTTGTTCCCTGACCGCGATCGAGCGGTTCCAGGACAAATTTTCCGTACTGACTGCGGTCTTTGTCAGTGTTAGACTCTATACATTCAATTTGAAACTGCGCCACGGAGTGACCTCCCTTTTCCACTTTGGATTTTTGATTTTGGATTTTAGATTGCAGAGCATACCCCTGAACGGATTTCGGATTTTGGATGGACGGGGCAACAGTTAGAACCATTAGTTTTTGACTTTAAGCAGTTAGCCATTATCCAAAATCTAAAATCTAAAATCTCAAATCGTTTTAGACTCTACGCCGCTTGGGAGGGCGACAGCCGTTGTGAGGAATTGGGGTAACATCTCTAATCAGGGTGATTTCCAGTCCCGCCCCTTGCAGCGCCCGAATTGCAGTTTCTCTACCTGCTCCGGGGCCGCTCACCATTACTTCTATTTGGCGCATTCCTTGGTCGTTGGCTCTGCGGGCAGCACTTTCTGCTGCTGTTTGAGCTGCAAAGGGAGTCCCCTTTTTAGCTCCTTTAAAACCGCTGGAACCTGCGGATGCCCAGGATATTACTTCGCCGTTGAGGTCGGTAATAGTTACAATCGTGTTGTTAAAGGTAGACTGGATGTAGCCTACCCCATTGGGTACATTCCGTTTCTGCTTTTTTGCACCAGATTTCTTGCCTGTTTGTGGTCGCGCCATATTAGTCTCTTTAACGTTTCTCTCAACTAATGTCCCGAAGCGCTAGGAGCCAGCAGCCCCCAGCGTATTTTTCCAAAAAAGATGTTACTTCTTGGAAGGTGCCTTTTTCTTGCCCGCAACTGTTCGGCGGACGCCACGGCGGGTTCTGGCATTGGTACGGGTTCGTTGTCCCCGCACCGGCAGACCCAAACGGTGACGCCGACCGCGATAAGTTCCGATGTCCATCAGGCGCTTGATGTTCATTGACTCCCAGCGCCGGAGGTCTCCTTCGATTTGGTATGTGGTTTCTACATGAGCCCGCAGAGCTGTCACGTCGGCCTCTGTTAAATCCTTGACGCGAGTGTCAGGATTTACGCCTGTTGCAGCGATAATTTTTTGGGCCCGCGACAGGCCTATTCCGTAAATGTATGTCAGACCTATTTCGACGCGCTTATCGCGTGGAAGGTCTACCCCGGCAATCCGTGCCACACTTTTTGTCTCCCTAGTTTTCCTGTTTGGCTACAATATTCAATTAGGCAGCACTTGCGTGCAGTGCCCAATCTTCCTGTTTTCTAACCTTGGCGCTGTTTGTGTTTCGGGTTAGTACATATCACCATCACTCGACCGCGACGGCGGATGACGCGACATTTTTCACAAATTTTTTTGACAGATGCTCGAACTTTCATCTTTCTTCCTGCCTGGAGAACCCCGCTCTACCGGATAGCAGGCACGCTGGGACTGCCCGAGCGAGCGGTGGGAGGAGAGGCTGGGCAAGGTGTAGGCCTCTCCTCGATTAAATTGTATAAAGTGCGGGTTGTTTCATGAAGGAGCCCGCTTGCACCCACTCCCATTGCTGGGGTAAAGTTCGCCTGCACAAAAATGTTGGCGATCGATACTTAGGCGGCGTATCAATGATTTAACCCGGTACGCCGCTGGGTTGTTGACGCCCTTCTCGGCAACACTACAAACGTAGCATTATAGCATAAATTTGAAGCTTTTTACCAAATTCTCTCTAATTAAACTTAGAATTAGTTTTTAGAAAGTTTTATCTAAGCCTATTTTTTCCGAAGGCGATAAGTAATCCTGCCTTTGGTCAAGTCGTAGGGAGTCAATTCGACTTTGACGCGATCGCCAGGCAGAATTTTGATGTAGTTGCGGCGGATCTTGCCGGAAATGTGAGCTAGCACGTTAAACCCATTATCTAGGTCAACGCGAAACATCGCATTGGGCAGGGATTCCGTCACTGTCCCTTCCATTTCAATTAAATCTTGCTTAGACAATTTGGTATTTACCTCAACTCTACATTTGATTAACTAGGAGTGTTCCAGCGTTGACCTCAAAACCTATTTACTGGTAGGAGTCAAACGGGAAGGGGGGCAATAATTAGGGCGACTCGATCGACTTCTTGACTCAACCAACCGCTCGCTTTAGCTTTATTCGAGTAAAGTTGCGGCAATTAGTATCGAGTTCAATCCTGTTTTTAGCAACCCTCACAAAACCTGATAGCACAAAAAGCTCCTAGTTAACATATCTTAGCAAAAGCTGGTGAGTAACAAGCTTGATTGAGAGGGTTCAAGAGTCGCCAGAGAGAGCCTTTTGAAGTTCTGCGGTAACTAATTCCATCGATCGATCGCCATCAACCGCAACTAACTGTTGACGGCCGCTGTAAAAATCAATCAAAGGCTCAGTTTGCTCGCGATAAACTTGCAACCGGCGGCGGATCGTCTCCTCATTGTCATCCTGGCGACCGCGCGACAGCAGGCGAGCCACCAAAATGTCATCAGGCACGTCGAGATTCACAGCTTTTAGACTAACTTTCGCATTCGGTGTACTCCCCCCCGCACCGCTAAGTTCGTGCAGCAGTTTGTCTAAAAAAGTTGCCTGGGCAACAGTGCGGGGAAAACCGTCGAGAATCCAGCCCGCATTCGCGTCCGGTTCATTTAAGCGTTCCTGCACGATATCCATCAGCAATTGGTCGGGAACCAACTCACCCCTGTCCATGTAAGCTTGCGCCTTTAGGCCCAAGGCAGTTTTCGCCACCACGCAGGCGCGCAGGATTTCGCCCGTAGAAATGTGGGGTATTTTCCAGAGAGCGGCTAATATCTGAGCCTGAGTTCCCTTTCCCGCCCCTGGAGGCCCCATGAAAATAAATTGCATTGCGATTACTTCACCATTCCTTCATATCGTTGGGAGATGACGTAAGTTTGAATTTGCTTAGCAGTTTCGATCGCCACACCTACTAGAATGAGTAGGGAAGTTGCGCCAAAGCCTCTAAAAGTTTGCACGCCGATCGCGCTTTCCACAGCAGTTGGTACAATAGCCACCAGACCGAGAAAAATCGCTCCCAAGAAAGTCAAACGGTTCAAAACCTTCTCCACATAATCGCTGGTTTTCTGACCTGGACGAATCCCAGGAATGCTGGCACCCATTTTCTTTAAGTTCTGAGACATATCTACGGGGTTGACAATCAACGAAGCGTAGAAATAGCTAAAGAACAGAATCAAAGTCAGATAAAACAGCGCGTAAGCCCAAGGCGCCGGCCCGTTTGGACTCAAGACATTAGCCACTTGAACCAAAAACGGGTTATTGAGAGACTGAGCGAGGAAAGAAGGCACAATCAACACCGAAGATGCAAAAATAATCGGCATCACTCCGCCTTGATTCAAGCGCAGGGGCAGATAACTGCGACTCTCCCGATAAACCTTTTTTCCGACTTGGCGGCGGGCCGAAATAATCGGAATGCGGCGAGTACCTTCCTGAACAAAAACAATCCCGACAATCGTCACCAAAAATACCAGCAGCAGCACAATTACGCGGCCGACTATCGCGTTATCGCCACTTTGGGCTAACTCAAAAGTTTGTCCCAAAGAACGCGGCAAGACCGACACAATGTTGATAAAGATCAACAGCGATGCTCCGTTCCCGATACCTCGTTCCGTCACCACTTCCGATATCCACATTACAAACATCGATCCGGCTGTGAGAGCCAAAGCGGTTTGTGGTATGAATAAAGGCGAGGGAGCTTGAGCAAAAGGGCTGACCCAAATCGCAATGCCCACGCTTTGCAGAATTGCCCAGCCCAAAGAAACGTAGCGAGTAATTTGAGAAATCTTGCGCCGTCCTGCTTCCCCTTCATTTTTCTGCAAGTCTTCTAAACTTGGCAGAGCCGCAGTTAGAAGTTGCACAATAATTGAAGCATTAATGTAGGGCAAAATCCCCAGCGCGAAAATCCCCAAAGCTGACAGGCCGCCTCCTGAGAACAAATCCAGAAAGCCAATTAAAGGGCTATTTTGGACGTTTTGGGCAAAGGCGACTCGATCGATGCCGGGGACTGGCAAGTGGACACCCAGGCGCACTAAAATCAATAAGCCAATGGTTACGAGGATACGGCCTCGCAAACCAGCAGCTTGAGCCATCTGCATGAACGTCTCTTGTGCAGTTGGCGCTTTCTCTCTACTAACGTCCATAGTTACGATTTTGGATTTTAGATTTGGGATTTTCGACTAAATCATTTTCTGATAGCAAGGTTGAGGATTTGAGATTTGGACAGATTCTCAAACCTCAAATCTTTAGGCAACTAATTCACAACTTCCGCCTGCCGCTTCTATTTTGGTGCGAGCACCTGCGGTAAAAGCCTTGGCGCGTACTTGCAGAGGCACATTTAGTTCGCCATCTCCTAAGATTTTCAGCGGCCCGTCGTCTGTGGTGACAATTTTTGCTTGAATCAAAGAGGTGAGAGTAACTTCTGTGTTTGCTGGCAGCGATGCTAATTTACTTACATTAATGGTAGTGTACTCTTTCCGGTTCACTAGAGGGAAGCTTTTGAGCTTGGGGAGGCGGCGGTAAAGAGGATTTTGACCGCCTTCAAAACCGGGTCTAGTGCCGCTACCGGCTCTAGATTTTTGACCGCGCATCCCTTTGCCGGAACTCGCGCCTTGCCCGGCAGAAATACCTCTGCCCAAGCGTCGGGGGCGCTTTTGGGAGCCTGCTTTGGGTCGGGCGTCTTGCAATCTCATAGTTTTAGTAATTGGTAATTGGTAATTGGTATTTAGAGAGCGGGTACGCAGTAGTTTTGAGTGCGTGAGTTTTAAGTTGCGGATTTTTTTATTTTCACCGCAAGCACTTAACACTCAAAACTTACAGTTTCCCATTCTCGCGTGCCCTAACCGTAGAGATTTTCTACTGGAATTCCGCGCTCTTGAGCAACTTCGGACAAGGTGCGGAGGGTGGAGAGGGCATTGACTGCTGCTCGGGCGTTGTTTAAGGGATTTCCGGAACCTAGCTGTTTGGCTAAGATGTTGCGGACTCCGGCTAGTTCGAGAACTGTTCGCACTGCTCCCCCTGCAATTACCCCGGTTCCGGGTGCTGCCGGCCGCATCATCACTTTAGCTCCGCCGCCGTCACCGTTGATGGGGTGAGGGATCGAGTTAGATTTGGTGAGGGGGACTTCAATTAGGTGCTTTTTGCCGTCGGCGACGCCTTTTTTAACGGCACCGATTACGTCGCTAGCTTTGCCGACTCCCACTCCAACTTGACCGCGTTCGTTGCCGATAATGACTATGGCGCGGAAGCTGAGTTTTTTACCGCCTTTGACTACTTTGGTAACGCGCCGGATCTGAACGACCCGTTCTTGCCATTCGGATTCTTTTTCGCGCCCTTTGTTGTTGCTGCTGCTTTTTTTCTTGTTGCGCTGTTCTTTTTGTTCTGCCATAGTTTTGTCCTGTGGGAATTAGTAATTGGTGAAAGGCGATCGGCAATTGGTAATTGTTTGAGTAAAAAGTAAAAATAGAAGAAATCTGGTTTTTGCCTTTTAACTTTCAACTTTTGACTTTTTACTTTTTAATTACTCATTACCCGCTACCCATTACCTCCTCTAGAAGTCTAACCCGGCTTCGCGAGCTGCTTCTGCGAGGGCTTTGACGCGACCGTGATAGAGGTTGCCTCCGCGATCGAATACAACTTTGGTTATGCCAGCGCTGGCACAGCGTTTCGCGATCGACTGACCGACTTGCACGCTCGCGGAGCAGTTGCTTCCCGAAGTGAGAACGGACTTCAAATCCGGGTCTAGGGTTGACGCGGCGACCAAAGTGTGCTGTGCCGTGTCGTCGATTACTTGGGCGTAGATGTGCTGGGACGATCGAAATACCGCTAGTCTGGGACGTTCGGCGGTGCCGAACACCTTGCGCCGCACCCGGCGGTGTCTGCGGTGGACTGATTCTTTGCGAGTAAGCTTCATGGTTACTTCTTACCTGTTTTGCCTGTTTTACCAGCTTTGCGCCGGACGACTTCGCCGCTGTAGCGAATGCCTTTGCCCTTATAGACTTCGGGCGGACGCACCGCGCGGATGCGGGCTGCTGTATTGCCTACGAGTTCTTTGTCAATGCCGGAGACGATGACGTTGGTGTTGCCTTCAACTGCCATTGTGATGCCTTCTGGAGGGGGCATTTCAACGGGCTTGCTGTAACCGACGTTTAAAATCAGGTTCCGTCCTTGAACCTGGGCCCGATAACCTGTGCCGATAATTTCGAGACGCCGCTGAAAACCTTCTGATACACCTTCGACCATGTTGGCGACTAGGGTGCGGCACAAGCCGTGCAGTTGTCTGGCGACGCGAGATTCGTCGCGGCGGGTGACGAGTAAAGTCTCGCCTTCGAGTCCCATGAGGATTTCGGCTGGGATAACTCGGGAAAGTTCACCTTTAGGGCCTTTGACGGCTACTTTTTGACCGTCTAGGGTGATGGTGACTTTCGTGGGAATGCTAATCGGACGCTTGCCAATTCGCGACATAATTTTTTGTCCTTTGTTTTTAGTTAATTAGTCGTCAGTTGTCAGTTGTTAGTTGCCAGTTGTCAGTTGTTAGCTGTCAGTTTTTAGTTGTCAGTTGTTAGTTGTTAGCTGTCATTATTTGCTACTAACTACTAACCCATAACTAATAACTAATGACTAATGACTGCTGACTAATGACTGATGACTACCAAACATAACAAAGCACTTCACCGCCCAAACCTTGGCGTCGGGCTTCTCGATCGGTCATAATGCCGCTGGAGGTGGAAATAATGGCTATGCCAATTCCGCCTAATACTCTGGGCAATTCTTTACGGTTCGAGTAAACGCGCAGTCCTGGTTTGCTGACTCGCTTAAGTGCCGTTATGATGGGCTTGCGAGTTTTACCTTTGTACTTTAGAGAAAGCACTAAATGTCGCTTGATCCCTTCTGGTTCTGCTTCTTCAAATTCGCTGATAAAGCCTTCACTTTTGAGGACTTGGGCGATGCTGCGGGTCATTTTTGTAGCTGGAATTTGCGTTGTTTGGTGGCGCGCCATGCAAGAATTGCGAATGCGCGTCAACATATCTGCTATGGTATCGTTAGCTGCCATCTTTTGCTTCTTACTCTAGTGCTTAGTTGTCCCGGAACGGCATTCCCATTTCTTTAAGCAAAGCGCGTCCTTCTTCGTCAGTGTTTGCTGTGGTGATAATTGAAATGTCCATGCCTCGAATTTGATCGATGCGGTCATATTCTATTTCTGGAAAAATTAGCTGTTCTCTCAGACCCAAGCTGTAATTACCGCGACCGTCGAAGCTTTTGGGGCTGATGCCGCGGAAGTCGCGGATTCGGGGGAGTGCGAGGTTGATCAGCCGATCGAGAAAATCGTACATCCGATCGCCGCGCAGCGTCACCATCACGCCGACGGGTACTCCTTTGCGGATTTTGAAGCCTGCGATCGCTTTTTTCGCGCGCGTCACCACGGGTTTTTGCCCGGTGATGATGCCAATTTCGTTGATCGAAGAATCCAGTGCCTTAGCATTTTGAGATGCTTCTCCCAAACCGCGGTTCACGGTGACTTTGACGAGTTTGGGAACCTGATGGATATTAGTATATTTAAACTGATCCATCAGTGTGGGAACGATTTTTCCTTGATAAAGAACCTTGAGTTTGTCCGGCATAGTTTTTGTGTTTCGTTAACTGTCCCTGGGCTTGGTCAGGGAATTTGTCTCTTGTCAGTTGGCCGTTGTCAGTTGGCCGTTGTCAGTTGTTAGTTGTCAGTTGTCAGTTGTCAGTTGTCAGTTAAGCACTAATGACTGATGACTAATGACTGATGACTAATGACCAATGACTAATTATCGAGGATTTCTCCTGTTTTTTTGAGCTGTCGGAGTTTGCGGCCATCTTCGCTAAATGTATAGCAGACGCGGCTGGCTATTTTCTCTTTTTCGGAATAGTGCATGACATTTGAGCTGTGAATGGGAGCCTCAAACGTGACTATTTTCCCGGACTCTCCCTCTTGCTGGGGCTTGACGTGCTTGGTTCTGATATTTACACCTTTAACAATTACTTTGCTGACTTTAGGATATGTCTTTAAGATTTCTCCGACTTTTCCTTTCTCTTTGCCAGTAATTATTTGCACGGTGTCGCCTGCTTTGACGTGCATTCTGTAGCGCTGCGGTTCGCTAGTTGGTTTACCCTTTTTTCCGTACATTTTAAAGTACCTCCGGGGCTAAGGAAACGATTTTAGTAAAGTTTTTGTCGCGCAGTTCGCGGGCGACGGGGCCGAAAACGCGAGTGCCTCTCGGGTTGCCGTCTACGTTGATAATGACGGCGGCGTTGTCGTCAAAACGAATGCTCATGCCGCTGTCGCGGCGCAGACCTTTGCGGGTTCTGACAATGACGGCCCGGACGACATCTGATTTTTTGACTGCCATATTGGGGATGGCGTCTTTGACGACGGCAATGATGACATCGCCGACTCCGCCGTAGCGGCGGTTGCCGCCTCCCAATACGCGGATGCACATCAGTTTGCGGGCTCCGCTATTGTCGGCGACATTGAGGTATGTCTGGGGTTGAATCATGGTAATTGGTAATTGGGAAAAAAGTAATTGGTAATTGGTAATTGGTAATTGATAATTGGTTACTACTGCCAACTGTCAACTGTCAACTGTCAACTGCCAACTGTCAACTGTCAACTGTTAGCCGTTTTTTGTCCCGAAAATCTCAGCAACAGTCCAGCGTTTGGTTTTGCTCAAGGGGCGGGTTTCAGTGATGCGGACGCGATCGCCCGATTTGCACTGATTTTCTTCGTCGTGAGCTTTGTACCGCTTGGTGCGGACTACGATTTTGCCGTATTTGGTGTGGGAGGAGCGGTTTTCGATCGCTACCACGACGGTTTTGTCCATTTTGTCGCTGACTACTACGCCAACTCGTTCTTTAATTGCCATACCTACCTATTTTTGTTGTGCAATTGAGTTTTTTTTAACTACTGCGCGATCGTCGGCTCGGCTGCTTCTGACTCTTGGCTGACTGCTGCGGTTGGAGCAGGCTGTGCTGCCTCTTTTGAGGCGGCTAATTTTTCTGCCGCTTCTGCCTCAGCAACAACTTGGCGCTCGCGTTCAACTGTCATTAATTGAGCGACGCGGTGTTTGGCGTGCTTGAACAGGTGAGGCTTTTCCATGCGGCCAGTAGCTTGCTGGAGCCGCAATTCCATTAGTTGGCGCTTGACGGCTAAAATTTGCTCTGCTAGTGCTGCATCGCTTAATTCTCTAGCTTCTTTAATCTTGGGCAAAGACATAATAATTGTGTGCTTTCTCGTTAGCGATCGGTATGACAGAAGACAGAATTGTCTAGATGCTGAATGTCGAAGGAAAGAAAAGTTATGAATGGCAGATTTTAAATTGCTGTAGCCGTTTAAAAATTTGACCAATGCCGACTTACTTCTACCTTCGATTATCGCTATGACTGGGCTTCTTCGCGGGTGATGAACTTGGTTTTAATTGGTAATTTGAAAGATGCCAAACGCATTGCTTCGCGGGCAGTTTCTTCAGTTACCCCGCCAATTTCAAACATTACCCGGCCGGGTTTGACAACGGCAACCCAAAACTCAGGATTACCTTTACCGGAACCCATCCGGGTTTCTGCTGCGCGCTGGGTGACTGGTTTGTCGGGAAAAATGCGAATCCAGATTTTGCCGCCCCGGCGGATATAGCGAGTCATGGCGCGGCGTCCGGCTTCTATTTGGCGAGAAGTGATCCAGGCGGGTTCGATGGCTTGGAGCGCGAAGTCGCCAAAGCTAACTGTGTTGCCGCGGGTGGCAATACCGCTCATTCGCCCGCGCTGTTGTTTGCGGAATTTTGTTCTTTTAGGGCTTAACATGGCTGGGGAATTCAGTAATTGGTAATCGGTATAGCGGACAGCACGAACTTACTCGCCCTTCGCTGTCAACTGTCAACTGTCAACTGTCAATTGACTGTTAGCCTTCGTTCGATCGATCTTCAAAATTCTGGCGGCGGCGCTTTTGCTTGGTGCGGGGTACCGCTGCATTTGGTGCAGCCTCTGGTTCCTGTCCGGGAATAATTTCGCCTTTGAAAACCCAAACTTTAATGCCCAAGATGCCGTAGATGGTTTGAGCAGTGCAGTAGGAGTAGTCGATGTCTGCCCGCAGCGTGTGCAAGGGGACTCTGCCTTCGCGGGTCCATTCGGTACGGGCGATTTCTGCACCGTTGAGCCGTCCGCTGACTTGAATTTTGATGCCTTGGATGCCTACTTTTTGGGCGCGGGTGATTGCTTGGCGGACTACTCGGCGGAAGGATACGCGCCGTTCTAGTTGCTGTGCAATGTATTCCGCGATCAGTGTGGCATCGGCGTCTACTCGCTGAACTTCGATAACGTTGATGCGGATTTGGCGGTTGCTGCCGAGTTGCTGCTGCAAACCGACGCGCAAGGTTTCGATGCCTGCTCCGCCGCGGCCGACGACAACGCCCGGTCTGGCGGTGAACACTTCTAGGTCGATTTGATCGGCTTTGCGCTCAATTCTGACCGAGGAAATCCCAGCATTGCTGAGGGTTTTGCGGACGTACTTGCGAATTTTAAAGTCTTCTTGCAAGAGTTCTGGATAGTTTTTCGGGTCGGCAAACCAGCGAGAGCGGTGCTCTTGGGTAATGCCGAGGCGAAAACCAATTGGATGTATTTTTTGGCCCATAAAAGTTGATGAGTTAATTGGTAATTGGTAATTGGTAATTGGTAATTGGTAATTGGTGATTACCGGTTTTTTTCAACTTATAAGCTGTTTATTACCTATTACTTTTTCCCTGGTTAGTTTTCTACGAGCGGTGCTACTACTACGGTAATGTGGCAAGTTGGCTTGCGGATTTGGTAGGCGCGACCTTGAGCGCGGGGTCTAAAGCGTTTGAGGACTGGGCCTTGGTCTGCGTAAGCTTGAGAAACTACTAGCTTGGCTTTGTCCAATCCTGCGTTGTGTTCGGCGTTGGCTACTGCCGATCGCAAAACTTTAACTATGGGTTCGCAGGCGCGGTAAGGCATGAATTCGAGTAAAATCAGCGCTTCTTGATAGCTTTTGCCTCGAATTTGGTCGAGAACTCGGCGCACTTTGAAGGGGGATGTCCGTATGTAACGGGCGATCGCCTTAATTTCGGATGTGGTATCTATAACCATTTCGATTTGGGTAATTGGTAATTGGTAATTGGGAAAAAGGTAATTGGTAATTGGGAAAAAGTTTGTCCGATTACCTATTACCTGTCACCTAATTCGGCTATCTTTTTGCCTTTTTATCACCACTTTTCGCGTGACCTCTAAAGGTGCGAGTGGGGGAGAATTCTCCGAGTTTGTGACCTACCATTTGGTCTGTGAGGTAGACGGGTACGTGCTGTCTGCCGTTGTGAACGGCGATGGTGTGGCCTACCATTTGGGGTAGGATTGTGGAAGCTCGCGACCAAGTTTTAATTACTTGTTTTTGGCCTGCGGCGTTGAGTTTTTCGATTTTTGTCATCAGATGATCTGCGACAAACGGGCCTTTTTTTAGCGATCGAGACATGGTTTTGGTAATTAGTAATTAGCAGTTGGAATTGAATTGGGAAGAAAGTCGGAGGAATAAAAGAGCGCGGAAAACTTTTTGGTTGTTCCTTCTTCCTTCTTCCTTCTTCCTTCTTCCTTCTTCCTTCTTCCTTAACTTTGTCTGCCGCCCTTGCCGCGCTTGGAAGATTTGCGGCGGCGGCGGACGATTAAAGCGTCGCTGCGCTTGTTTTTGCTTCGAGTTTTGGCACCCAATGCTGGTTTGCCCCAAGGAGTCATAGGCCCCGGACGCCCGATGGGCGCTCTGCCTTCGCCACCGCCGTGCGGGTGGTCTACCGGGTTCATGACGCTACCGCGAACGGTGGGTCTGCGACCTTTCCATCGGGTGCGGCCAGCTTTGCCGAGGCTGAGGTTTCTGGCGTCTGTGTTGCCGACTTGACCGATGGTGGCGTAGCAGTCGGCGCGGACTTTGCGCTGTTCGCCGGAGGGCAGTTTGAGGGTGACGTAGCTACCTTCTTTTGCCATTAGCTGAGCGCTGGAGCCTGCGGAACGGACGATTTGCCCGCCTTTGCCCGGTACTAGCTCGACGTTGTGGATGCTGGTACCGAGGGGAATGTTCTTCAGGGGGAGGGCGTTGCCGATTTCGATCGGCGCGTCTGGGCCTGAGACAATTACTGTACCGACGTTTAAGTTGAGCGGGTGCAGGATGTACCGTTTTTCGCCGTCTTTGTAGAACAGGAGGGCGATGCGGGCGTTGCGGTTGGGGTCGTATTCGATCGCCTTGACGGTAGCGGGAATGCTGTGTTTGTCGCGGCGGAAGTCGATGTCTCTATACAGCCGTTTGTGACCGCCTCCCCGGTGGCGGCAGGTGATGACGCCTCGGTTGTTGCGGCCTTGTTTGGTGTGCTTGTTGCTGGTTAGAGACTTTTCTGGCTCTGATCTGGTAATTTCAGCGAAGTCCGAGACGGTTTGTTCTCGGGTGCTGGAGGTATAAGGTCGGTAAGAACGGATGCCCATAATCGATTTTAGATTTTAGATTTTAGATTTGGGATGCAAGGACTTGGCGGTTTTGGATTTTAGATTTGGGATTATCAGTTAACTGGCTAGCTTTCTGGGCTTGGTATTTTCACCAGTTAACCGCAATCTAAAATCTAAAATCTAAAATCCAAAATTGGCTAAACTTCTGGGAATAGGAGTTTGCGGATCGAGTCTCCGTCGGTCAGAGTTACGGTTGCTCGCTTGTAACAAGGTTTAAAGCCGACGAATTTACCAACTCGGCGCTTTTTGCGCGGCGGGTTTTGGGTGTTAACTGCGGTGACTTTAACCTTAAATAGTTCTTCGATTGCAGCTTTGATTTGAGGCTTCGTCGCTTTGGGGGCTACGTCGAATGTGAATTGATTTAATTCCATCATTCGGGTAGCTTTCTCGGTGAGAATCGGACGCTGGATCAAATCTGCGTAGTCGCGGGGGTCGATTTTACTCACCGTAAATCTCCTGAATTTTTGCTATGGCTGTAGATGTGACGATAATTTTGTCCGCCGCAAGAACGTCGTAAACATTCAGGGAAGTTGCCAAGATGACATTTACTAATTCGATGTTTCGTCCTGACAAGTAGACGTTTAGTTGCGGTTCTGGCAAGATTAACAGAACTTTTGTATCGGGTTCGATGCCCCAGCGGGCGATCGCACTCAGCAATTCTTTGCTTTTCGGTCTCTGAAATTGCTCTGCAAATTCTTCAACCACAATGATGTCTTCGGTACGGCTGTAGAATGCTGTCCGCAAAGCGAGACGGCGTTCTTTTTTGTTCATTTTGACTTCAAAGTCTCTCGGTTTTGGCCCGAAGATGACACCGCCACCACGCCACAGCGGAGAACGGATAGAACCTGCTCTGGCTCGACCGGTTCCTTTTTGACGCCAGGGTTTGCGGCCGCCGCCTCTGACTTCCGATCGAGTTTTGGTGGAAGCATTTCCTTGACGGGCGTTATTCAGTTGCCGCGTCAATGCTCTGTGAACGATGTGAGACGCATTTTCTTCTTTGGCTACGCGCAGTTCTAAAGTTGTTTCCCCAACTTCTTCGCCTTGCCAATTTCGCACTACACAGTTAACCATATCTTTTGTCCTTTGTCTGTTGTTAGTTGTCTGTTTTTAGTGATCTGTTGTCTGTTTTTAGCTATCTGTTGTCTGTCTGTTATTAGCTCTTAGTTTTCAGCTTTTAGTTTTCAGCTTTTAGTTCTTAGTTATTGCTGACTACTAACCGCCAACTAATGACTACTGACTAATGACTACTGACTAATGACTACTGACTGCTGACTACTGACTAACGTCCTACTTTTTTCTCAGGCACAACATTGACTAAGGCGCCAGCTTTGCCGGGAACTGCTCCTTTAATTAGCAGCAAATTCTGCTCTGTATCCACCCGGACAATTGTTAGTTTGCGGACGGTGACTTGAACGTTGCCCATACGTCCTGCCATTTTTTTACCGGGATAAACGCGACCGGGAGTAGTTCCAGGCCCGATCGAGCCTGGCTCGCGGTGGTTCTTGGAACCGTGAGACATGGGGCCTCGTTTAAAGTTGTGGCGCTTTTGAAAGCCTGCAAAACCTTTACCGATGCTTGTACCGATGACATCTACTATTTGTCCCGGTGTAAAGGTATCTGCTTTTAGTTGTTGACCTAATTCAAAGGAACTGGTATCTTCCAAGCGGTATTCCTGCAAGTGGCGCACTGGTGTCGCTGCCGACTTGGCAAGGTGTCCCAATTCTGGCTTGTTGAGAGCCTTCGGCTTAACATCGCCGTATCCGACTTGAACGGCACCGTAGCCGTCAGTTTGTTTTGTTTTGATTTGAGTTACTGTACAAGGCCCTGCTTGTATGACGGTGACGGGGATTGCTCTCCCTTCAGCGTCAAACACTTGAGTCATGCCTAGTTTAGTGCCAAGAATGCCTACAGACACGGATTTTCTTCCTTTTATTTACGCAAGAGGTTTCGGATTGCGAAGTTTACGTCAATCCGCTTGCTCTTGTGCAGAAACATTTATTTCAGTGTTCCTGCAATTAACTGTTATCAACCAACAGCCTTCCTCGGTGTTTAAAATTTGAGTTTTAAATTTGGGAGCGAGCTTGTGGAAGTCTTGCAAGGGTTGAGATTCGCGGCTTTTTACCTGTTCGATCTCCGAGTTTTATCTCGGTCTTGCTTGTTTGTGCCAGGACTTGAGCAGTAAACTATTCAGTATCCTTTTACGGCGACAACTCACTATAGTACATGAAGTGTTTGCAGTTTGTCAAGGCCGGGAAGATAACTTTTCGCCTCAGAAGCGAGGATTTATAATATCTCAAGCTCGCAAGCAGCGATCGACCAAATTTAAGATAGCAGGCAAGACAAATTTATGGGACTGATTACGACGGGATCGGATCTGATTCGGGATTTGGAAAAGTCGGGGTCGCTGGCCCTGTACGTTCCTTTAGAGGGAGGATTTGAGGGGCGCTACCTGCGCAGGCTGAGGGCTGCTGGTTACGGTGCGTACACGATTTCGGCGCGGGGTTTGGGCGATTTGGCGATGTATTTGACGGGGGTTCACGGGGTGCGACCGCCGCATTTGGGCAAGAAAACTACAGGCAACGAAGGGGCTGTGGGTTATACGTACTACGTGCCGCCGATGTTGAAAACTCAATTAGACAATTTGCCGCCGAAAGCAAAAGGACTGGTGCTGTGGATTATTGAAGGGCAGATTTTGTCGAGTCAGGAGATTGAGTATTTGACTGTTTTGCCGACGTTAGAACCGCGAGTTAAAATAGCAGTGGAGATGGGGGGCGATCGAGCTTTTAGCTGGAAGCCGCTTAAAGATGCTTTAGTTGCAGCTTAAATTCCGGTATTTGCGATCGCAAATCAACTAAAAAAACGCAGCGAGCAACAAAAGCTCCATAGCTTCTGCTCGCTGGTTTTGCTCTTTTTTGGAAAAACTTAATTAACAGGAAAAATTTAATGCTTCAGAACCGCGATTATACCATAATCATTGACAAAAGCGGCAGTATGTACACAAAAGACCAGATGGGCGGAAAAAGTCGGTGGGCGCTAATGCAAGAATCGACGATCGCACTGGCGAATAAATGCGAAGAACTCGATCCTGATGGCATAACTGTTTATGTGTTTTCCGGTCGATTCAAGCGCTACGACAACGTAACATCAGCTAAAGTCGTGCAAATATTCCAAGAAAACGAACCTTCCGGCACCACGAATTTAGGTGCTGTTCTGCAAGACGCTCTGAACAGTTTTTTTCAGCGCAAAGCATCCGGTAAGACCAAGCAAAATGGGGAAACTATATTAGTGGTGACGGACGGGGAACCGGACGATCGCAAAGAAGTGATGAAAACGATTATAGAGGCTTCGCGGAAGCTCGATCGAGATGAAGAGTTGGCGATTTCTTTCATTCAAGTAGGAAATGCGCCGGAAGCTACTAAATTTCTCAAAATATTGGACGACGAACTGCAAAGCGCCGGGGCTAAATTCGATATCGTTGATACTGTCACGATGGATGATATTGAAGGAATGACCCTGACAGAGGTATTGCTGAATGCAATAACTGATTGAGGAGGCGGTTTATTCAGTTGACAGTTGACAGTTGACAGTTGACAGTTGACCGCAAGAGGGCGACCTCTACCTGGAAGCAAGAGGATTGGAGTGATGTAATAGTCTTCTTTTAATTTCTCCCTACAAGGGTTCCGGCTTTAAACCAATTCTTTCTGGTAAACTTCGCGCGATTGTATTTGTGTTAGTTGGCGCAACAGCATTTTTTAGGGGGTTTAAGTTATGGAATCGATCGATCGCCTGTTAGCTGAACTTAAGGCAGAGTATCAAGCATCTCAAAAACAAGCTGATGAGTTGAAAAGTCAGCCGCTGGTGCAAGCACAAGCGCCTTTGGCACCAGCAGCAGTGCCGTCAAATCAAACATTTAAAACATCAGATATAAATTTGTCTGCTGGTGCTTTAGACAAGGATTTAGCTCAAATTAAGGCTGAGTACGAAGCACAAAATAAAGCTCAGGAAGTGGCTTCACTGCAACCGCTTAAGGCTGAGCACGAAGCGCCAAATAAAGCTCAGGAAGTGGCTTCACTTGAACCGCAGCCAGCAGAAAAAGTCGCCGGGCCGCAGTTGGAAGTACAAACGCACAGACAGAAAGTGAGGCAAGCTCAGGTTTGGCTGAAAAAGTTGGATAAAAATTCCGATGAGGGGTATTGGTTCGATCAGTTTGCTTTTAGGTATTCTTCGAGGATAGATGCGGCGATCGACTATTTGCAAGCTGTGAATGAGTTTGATTGAGCGAACTACACGGCATTCACAATTTGTAAGGACGTTTTTTGGTGAATTGCCATCTCTATTTGTTGTAATACCAATTTTAAAAAAGAATGCAACAGTATTCTTGTTCCCCCCCTTAGCAAGGGGGGGCTAGGGGGGGTCGAAGAGTGTTGTACGATTTTAGAGAAATGGTATAAATATCATTTATAGGCACACAGCACAGTTATTTTCTGTGGCGGCGACAACCACGGGGAGGATTGATTTTACACTAATTTTTTGGACACTGATGTAGGATTCAACAAAAACAAAGCCGCCTTTTTTGCTGTATCTTCAGATAGCTGAATTTGTTTTAACTCAACAATACCTTCACTGATAAAAGTATCTCTCAAAGCGGCTTTTTCTCCGCTGTTAAAAGTCGTTTCGTAAAACACTTCTCGAATCCCAGCCGCAATGACTAATTTCAAACAATAGATGCAGGGTTCTAAGGTGACGTAAATACTAGCCCCAGCGGTAGATATGCCGTGTTTTGCAGCTTTGGCGATCGCATTTGCTTCTGCGTGAACCGCCCGCGAAGGCAAAATTTTGCTGGCGTCGCAACTGCTTAAACCAGGATAGCAGAATCCTTGAGTCGTACAGTGTGCTGAACCTGACGGCGAACCGTTATAACCCGTGGCTAAAATTTGCCTGTCTTTAACTATTACCGCACCTACGGGAAATGCCAGACAAGTCGATCGAGTGGCGGCTAATTTTGCCAACATCAAAAAGTATTCGTCCCAATTTGGTCTTTGAAGGGGTTCGTAGTTGTCTGGTGTATTGTCCATTTAAAATGTAGAATTATAACTGTATCGAGACAATTGATTTATGGCGAGATTCCAGTCGATCCAAATCCATTATCTCCCCTTGAACTGGTACTCAACATTTTTACTTCTTCAATTTCCACGCGAATTACCGGCGCGATTACCATTTGAGCAATTTTCATGCCTTTTGTCACTTGAAAAGAAGTTTGACCGTGATTGATTAAGATTACTTTGATTTCGCCTCGGTAGCCCTCATCTATGGTTCCTGGTGCATTGAGTACAGTGATTTGGTGGTTGAGAGCTAAACCGCTTCTGGGACGGATTTGGGCCTCTGTTTTTTGGGGCAATTCTATGGATATGCCTGTATGAATTAACTGGCTTTCTCCGGGAGTTATTTCTAATTCATCTATCGAAAATAAGTCCATTCCAGCATCAGTATCGTGGGCGTATTTGGGGATTATGGCTGATTCATGCAGTTGCTGAATTTTTAATTTCATTTTGTTTGGTGAGTGGAATGATCGAGGAAGAGTGATTATACAGAAAGGTTTTTAGCTATCCCAATTTGAGTTGTATCGGAATTATTTAACCGCAGAGAGCGCAGAGGACACAGAGGAGGAGAAGAGAGTGATGAATAATTTCGACGATCGCAATTATTACGGGGCTAGTCTGGCTTTTCCGAGACGAGTTGCTGTGTACCACTTGGCAATATCGGGTGCCCAATTCTCAAAATGAGGCCACATCATTTCGCAGAGTTTTTGAATTTCCAGTTGAGCATTTTTCTTGTTTCTCAAGTCAGCAAAATGCAGGAAAGACCTTAAATTGAAACTGACTACAAAATGCTGGCGGTAGTCAAAGGGTAATTTGCCTCTGGCGTGTTCCTCGGACATACCGCCGTCGAAGTCAATTTTATAACGTTTAGCGGCTTCTAGACACCACTGTAAATCTTGTTGTCTTTGTTCGGGAGAATAGTAGTATTTTTTGCCTTCGCGATCTGTATAATAATCTACTGGACGCAAATAGAAAATATCTTCTATATCTTTTTTGCCGGTTGCTGCATCCAGGAATTGATTGCCTGTATAACGCAGGGAATTATGTACTACTAAACCATTAGCAACGAAATTATGCCATTCACCATCCACCTCTAGGTCATAAGTCATTTGTTCGCCAACATATTCAACACTCTTGACTTTTACGGGATGAGAACGCAATTTTCTCCCTTTTTGCTTTGGCTTGACTTGCCAATTTTCAGGCTCTAATATTGGCGAGTAAGCTTTAGCAAATTCTAGCTCTAAGTTGTTTTGATGAATATATTCGTGACATTCTTTGCAGAAAGTCACTAGATTATCAAAATCATAAGCAAGAGATTTATCTGCAAAAACTGGTATTAAGTGATGGGCGTGAAGAACACCACCTCTGACAGCACATTTCTGGCAAATAAAATCAAACTTTTTATGAACTTGGGGCGCAATTTGCCGCGTCCAAGCGCCAATTAATTCTCGATCCGTAGAAGTACCACCTTTCCAAAAATTAGACTCAGCACCTCTTTGCGTGTAAATTTTTGCATTTTCGATTCGTCTCTGGCGGCTTTCTTCAGAGAGGTTAAGTTGATAACCTCCTTTACCTTTATTCCAAGGTTCATCTCTTCCAGGTTTTCGCTTATTTAGAGACAATCCATAAGCATATATCCATTTTTTAACCGCATCAATTGAACAGTTAGCTAAAGTCGCTATTTCATTGGCGTGCATTCCTTGATTAAGTTGCTCTACCAACCAAGCCTTGTTGCGATAGAGGGCATTAGGATCGTAATTCCAAGGTTTATGATTGTCAAGATAATGTGGACTCGAGCATTTTAAAGACAACTCAAATTTATCAATCCATACTTTAACCGTAGCAATAGAGCAAGCCGATAAACCAGCAATTTCTTTGATAGTTAATCCTTTGGCGATTTGGGCTTCTAGCCATGATTTGTCTGTGTAAAGCCTATCATCCGTCACTGATAAACCATTGCACATGACATAGGAGTTTTTGGCTATGCTAACGACATTGCCATCAGATGCGGTTGTCAATCCAACCGCATCTTTCATTGTTTGCCAACCGCTTGCGGTGAATAAACGGTGATTGGTAGTACACTCTAAAGTCTTGCCATCTTCCAATGTAACTTTATAAACGGGTTGAATACCGCTACACATTACATCTTTGATATGACCCACTTCAAACAAGCCAGTTTGTTCATTTAAAACTCGCAAGCGCATTTTACGGATTCTTTGCTTGCAGTCACGACGATATTCGCCTGGTGGTTCACCATTTCGACCTCGAATAGACCGAGAACGAATCGCTTTTTCCCCATTAGTCCAAAGGTCATACAGTTCTCCAATTGTTTTGCTCAAATTTTTGCCAGCACTTCCCTCGCAATTAACAAAAGTGATTGCGGTATCAGCAGCAAGACATTGCACATCAAAGGATACTCCAACACGATGTGTCCTGGCTTGCTGCATGACACTGTGGGGAAAGTAGCCGCAATTAAAAATAATTTGGGGATGTTCTAAGGGGCCGTAATGCCCCCGATCGCCTGCGAGGAGCCTTTTTACGATAATTTCGCCGCATTCTGCGTCTGAGGGCCAGGAATCGCGATCGTCAAATACGAAATTCTCGGTATAGTCTTGATGGAGGGCTGCATAAATTACTTGCTGAGGATTTGGCGTTTGAGAAATAACTTCTACTCGAAATCTATCCATATATATTTTTATTTTTGAAGGTCGCTATAGTTGAAAATTTGAACATTTTAAATTATTTCATAAGATGGCATTCTTGGCAAGTTTTTCAAACTAATAATTCGTTGACAGCTACGCTAAAACCTGAGTCCTAGTAAAGTTACCCGATCGCAGCATATTCTTGAGCTTGTAAATTTTTGCCGTTAGCGCAGCCCGGGCGAGACGATCGCACTTTTTACCGTCGGGCCGCTGACAATCACTGTTTACCGGGTTCCGCAACTTAACTGATTGGGTTTTTATAGAGGTTGGTACTCAAAATTTTTTACGAGAGTTATTGCTGTCACGGTTTACCGTTTTTTGCACCGCGTACTACTATATCAATAGTTTGGATGGTTTGAAGAAGCGATCTGGCCCAACACTTCGAGAGATCGGATAGAATGCAGCCAAAGAATAAAGAACCTTTAATGACGATCGTCTTCCTGTGGTGAACCACTCCTTTGTAGCTTGTTTCATCGACTGAGCGTGCCTTGTGAAGCGCCGATCGCGATCGCCAATGACAACTACTCACTCTCTAGATAGCCCCTAATCTCTCAACTTCTGTTTTAGCGGAATTTGAATTACAAACTCCGTACCTTCTCCAGATTGTGAACTGCAACTTAAAGTACCCTGATGCCGATCGGTGACGATCTGATAACTGATTGCCAGTCCCATGCCAGTGCCACTTCCAACCGGCTTGGTTGTAAAGAAGGGGTCAAAGATTTGCTGTTTAATAGCTTCTGGAATGCCGCTGCCGTTGTCCCCAATTCGGATCTGGGCCTGACTCTTGTCGATGAGGGCCGTATGAATGGAGATTGCGGGAGTCATTTTTTTTCCCTGCTTAAACGCGATGTCAATGGCGTCAATGGCGTTAGATAAGATGTTCATAAAAACTTGATTGAGCGGGCCCGGATAGCACTCCACCAGGGGAAGAGAACCATAGTTTCGCAGGATTTCTATTGTTGGATAATTCAGCGTGGGCTTGAGACGGCTACCCAGAATAACCAGCGTGCTATCAATTCCATCATGGATATTGATTGATTTAACTTCTGCTTCATCCAGTCGAGAGAATGTTCGTAATGCTAAGACAATTTCTCGAATTCGTCGCGCCCCCTCTTTCATCGATCCGATCAGCTTAGATAGATCGTTAACCATAAAATCTAAATCCATCGCCTCTGACTGCTCTGCAATCGCTGCGATCGGTTCGGGGTAATGAGTCTGGTAGGCTTGCAGGAGTTTTAATAGTTCTTGAGTGTATTCATCGGCATGATCGAGATTGCCATAGATAAAATTCACTGGGTTATTGATTTCATGGGCAACTCCGGCAACTAGCTGCCCCAAACTCGACATTTTCTCGCTTTGAATCAGTTGAGTCTGGGCCATTTGTAGTTCTTTGAGGGCAGTTTCAACATCATCCTTTGCCGCTTTTAGCTGGGCCGTGCGTTCTTCGACTCGATGCTCTAATTGTTCGTTGGCTTGTTCCAGCGTGTTAAATGATTCCTGTAACTGTTGAGCCATACGGTTAAACGACTGCGTGAGTTCTTGCAACTCATACACAGATGATTTTGTCACCGCTTGGCTCAGAGATCCGGCAGCCATTGCCGAAGATGCTTGATTGAGCTGCAAAATCGGTTGAGTAATCCAGCGACTGGTGAGTATGCCAATTCCCAGAGAGATAGCTAGCGCCAGTAGACTTAACAAAATCGTACTTTGAGTATTGGCATTAATTTGTGCCATAAAGTCTGATTCTGGAACGGTGACAACCACCAGCCAGTCAATGCCCCTGCCATCCCGAAAAGGAGCAACCTGCACGAACTGGCGTATACCGTTAATGGAAAACTCAAGCTGCTGAAATCCCTGGATCTGGTCGAAATCTTGAAACTGTTCTAGCAAAAATTGGCTTGTTTTCTCAGTGGTGGAATTTTCGCTATCGATCGCATTGAGTCGTTCAACCCGCTGTTCTGGCAATTGCACAACTTTGTCTGGATAATATCGGAAGGGTTTTTCGCCTGTAGAGGTGGCAATCAATTCTCCAGAGCGTTCCAGAATAAAACTTTGTCCGGTTGTTCCTATTTTGAGGCTTCTGAGAAAATCCCCAATCGCTGACAGGTTTAAGCTTGCTATCCACACGCCTTGCAGATCGCCTGCCTGGTTGTATACGGGTTGACCGGGGGCAATATACATCGTTTTGCCACTGACGTGCGGAAACACTTTTCCCCAGGTTGCTTGCCTTTGTTGGACTGGAATTGTGTAGTAGGGCCGTTTGTGTGGCTCAAAGTTCGGCCAGCCAGCGCTTATGACTTCGAGTCGATCGCCACTTGAGTTAGTACGGTAGGTGATCAGCGCACGATTAGTTTCTACCGAAGAAGTGCGGATCGCGATCGCACCATCATCTAGCCGCTCAGCACCAAAAAACTCTTGGTTGGTTGTAATGAACGCTGTCAGGCTGAGATTTGGAAAGGCAGGAAGTTGCCGCCACAGGAACTTCTCTATATCCCTGCCGTTATTAAGGTCGATCCGGTTTTGGCTTCGTGCAGCTTCATAACTTTCAAACGCTTGAAAAGGAGTGGCAACCAAGTGAGTTAGATTTTGTGCGATGCGTGAGATCGTCTCGTGGCGCAACTGAGCAGCTACATCGTTCACTGCCTTCTGTCCGTTCCTGAAGGAAAGATAACCGATAATACCCACTGCCCCCACCGTTTGAACCACAAACGGGACAACTAGGATCGCCTGTAATGGCACTTCTTTAAAGAGCTTGGGGAAGAAAGGAAACGATGATTCATCTGGCATACTGGGAATTGTTCCGTTAATGGTATTATCGATAACAACGGTTGAGTTGAGCGGGGGCAGATATTTTGCAGCATCACTAATCATCTTTATACCGCCGCTGCAACGATTTGTGGCGTTGCTGATTCACGGTATGAATTAACTTTTCGCTTGATGTTACAAAACTCACCATCAAGCGGGCTTATAGCTATTGGGAAATCTTGAATTCATACCTGTATTCAGCAACGCCCAGATCCGCAGGCGATCGTTCTGGCTCAAATTTCAAGGCGATCGCGCTTCACCAACAATCTCCCAACCCCATTACGTTATAGCTCGATATAGCTCGATATAGCTCGATCGCGCTCGACTGTAGCAATATTTCAAACTTACCTGTAGGTCGATCGCTCCCACCTTCTCATTAAACCCAGTCTTAAGCTAAAGTTTCTCACCTTGAGTTTCTATTTTTATGGTTTTAATAAATTATTTTAACAAATTCCTCAAGCCAACAATTCACTGACTGCCACGCTAAAACCTGTAAGTACAGTTTGAGTGTTAACAACTTCATCTGCATTAAACAACCGCCAGCTTAGCCCTGCATTCACAAATATTAATCTAGCTTCAGGAAACAGCAACCAAACTTCTAAACATCCCGATTCCAAATATTCTTGAGCTTTCGCAAATAACTCTTCCCCACTATCTTCCGGGGACGCAACTTCTGCTATTAAGGGAAAACTTTGGGAAAATGCTGTAAAATTGCCTGATTGCGGCAGCAGTTCAGAAGTGATGTAAGCGACATCGGGACGGCGGCCTTGTTTGCCAGTGCGACAAAGTATTTCAGTAAGAACTTCTCCTCCCTGTCCGCTGGAGTCTTTATAATTTCCCCAGAAACGGGCTAATTTAGATTGAGCTAGACTGTGCTTGAATGTCATTCCTGTTTTCTCCACTAAGTTGCCGTCAACCCATTCCATTCTATCAGGGGGCTTGACTAAAAACTCTTCGAGAGATATGACTTTTTCTGGCTCTGATTTGGGCTGAATTTCTGCTGTAATTTCTAATTGTGTCTGTGACTCTGGAACTATTTTAGTGTCGGCATTTTTGGGTATAATTATAGTAGCTGTCACAAGCGCAACCTCTCTTTAATGATTCTAAGTTTACAGGCGATCGCTCTCGATCGCATCTTTACGATCTTATTGAATTTAGCAAGGCGAGTTGATATCAGCTATCGATCGAATCCAATTTTTGTCTTTTCAACTTAGCCCTACAATTTATATATCATACCAATTCAGAAAGGTGACTTTCATGATTCTCTCAAACCGATTTTCTGAAGCCCTCACCTATGCCGCCGAATTGCACGCAACTCAAGTCCGCAAAGGTTCGGGTGTTCCCTACATCGCTCATTTGTTGGGCACTGCTAGTATAGCTTTAGAATATGGGGCTTCGGAAGATGAGGCGATCGCAGCTTTGCTTCACGATGCGATCGAAGATCGAGGCGGCCCCACCACCCGCGAAGCCATCCGCGCCCGCTTTGGCGATAACGTCACAGCTATTGTAGACGGCTGTACAGACAGCGACGCAACGCCGAAACCCCCTTGGCGTCAGCGAAAAGAAGCCTACATCGATCGCATTCTCACAGCTTCTGGCTCAGTCAGATTAGTCTCGGCTGCTGATAAACTTTATAATGCTCGATCGATCCTGAAAGATTTCCGTCAATTAGGCGATACTGTTTGGGAACGCTTCAAAGGCGGCAAAGAAGGTTCTCTCTGGTATTATCGTTCTGTGGTAGAAGCATTACGCCAAGCTGAGTTAACGCCTATAGTTGAAGAATTAGACCGCACAGTTTTAGAATTAGAACAGTTTTCTGAAGGCTGAAGGCTGAAGGTAAAAATCACTAATTATCAACTACCAATTACAGTCAAAAAATGGCAAATGTTCGCTTAGAAAATATTACCCGACGCTACCAAAACGTTACCGCGATTGAAAACATCAGCTTCAAAATCCCGGACGGGGAATTTTGGGTATTAGTCGGGCCATCCGGCTGCGGGAAATCTACAATTATGCGGACGATCGCAGGTTTAGAAACAGCAACTTCCGGCAATCTTTACATCGGAGATAATTTAGTTAACAACATTCCGGCGAGACAGCGGGATGTAGCAATGGTGTTTCAAAATTACGCGCTTTACCCGCACATGACTGTCGCAGAAAATCTGGCTTTTGGATTGCGGATGCGAAATGTTGACCAGACTAAAATTCAAGAACGAGTCGAAACAGTAGCCCGATCGCTCTCGATCGACCATCTCCTCAAGCGCAAGCCCAAACAGCTATCAGGCGGACAGCAGCAGCGCGTAGCACTCGGAAGGGCGATCGCTCGCGAACCGAAAGTATTCCTCTTAGACGAACCGCTTTCCAACCTCGACGCCCAACTGCGAGACGACACTAGAGCCGAACTCAAACTACTCCATCAACGGTTAGGAATTACGACGGTTTATGTTACTCACGACCAAGTGGAAGCCATGACTTTAGCTGATAAAATTGTAGTCTTAAATGGGGGAAAAATTCAGCAAATTGGAGACCCGCAAAGCATTTACGCTAAACCGGCTAACCGAATGGTTGCCACATTTTTAGGCAATCCCGCCATGAACATTTTGCCTGCAATTTATACTAACGAATCTTTTCAAGTGGGAAATCAATCTTTAGCCTGTCCGCCCTCGATTCAAAAAAAATTACAGGCGAGAGAAGGACAAGGATTTGATTTGGGCATACGTCCAGAAAATATAGAAATCTTTACGCCGCAAACAGCAGAAAAAGATGATTTGAAAACCGATTTTTGGGCATTAGAAAAAGTCCCTCTCGATGTAGAGGTAAAGGTAGTGGAACCTCTGGGGCGAGAAACTTTAATTCGGGCGGGTTTGCCTTCGTTGAGCGCTGAAACTACTGTACAGTTACAAATACCTGCGAGTGTTCGCTTGCGATCGGGCGATCGGCTGACGGTACAGCTTGACTTCGATCGACTATTTATATTTGACCCATCCACCGGTAAGGCGCTGTATCCTTAACTGGATTCAATCTCAAATCTCCAAGTCTCAAATCTTAAATAGACCTCTTGCAAAAATCCTTTCATCAATTGATGGGACGGGCAAGATGCCCGTCCCACAAGAGTTATTTTTTCTTGTGGGATGGGCATCTTGCCCGTCCTAATTATTTTTGCAAGAGGTCTAGTGGGGAGGTTTCTCTTTCTAGTTACAAAAATTTACAGTTGACATTTATCAATTTACGAAGTAATGATAGAATTAGTATCCGCCCAAAAGAAAAGCATCATCTCAAAGGCGTATCTTTCCTGACTCGGGGCGATCGCGATCGACAACTTCGCATCTTCCTGCCCAAAAGCGGTCTTATGCGCCGACTTGGGAGCAACCAACTGGCGAACCAAAAACTCAGAAAAACATTCTAGCGGCATTTTTAGATGAATCCCGACAACCTGCCTCAAATGCTGCAAACAGGATTTCACCTGACTTTAGGTGCAACTTCCTTTTTAATTGAGACATTGCAAGATCCCCTGAAGCGAGAAGAAAATCTTGACAAACTCAAGTCAGATTTGAGCTTACTCGCCGATGAGTTGCTGGAAAAAGGAGAAATGACCGATCGAGAAGCGCGGAATTTTGTAGAGACTATTTTCTCTCAACCGGGCGATCGGGAGAATGCAGAAAGCGAATCCGTCTCGCCCAAGCAATCGGATACAGCGACTGACGCTTCTCCCGAGTCGGTTGTACAACCCGACGTAAAGCTAGAGATTCAAGAATTAACTGCACGCATGGCAGCGCTGAGGGTCGAATTGGAAAATTTGCGGGGCGAAAATTCCCAGGATTAAAGAATTAAGAATCTTTAACACAGCCGGAGTTTACTTGGAAACTTTTTTAAGAGAACCAAACTTTAGTCATTGTCCCAGTTTTCAGAACCGATCAGGTCGGCGATGCGATCGCGCAGCAAGAAGTCGCATTTTTCTAACTCGCACTCTACACAGGCCCATTCCCGGGGCGGGATGAATTGGCACAGCGTGTAGATAGGCTGTTGCCGGCTCAGCACGCCCTCGTGCACGAGGTGGCGGGCTTCATCCTGGATGACATCTAAAGAGTATTGGATTTTGATAGTGGACTGAATCATAATGCGCCCTCAAGGTTTTAGTAAAAAAAAAATTATGGCCCTGGTAATAATATAATCCAAACTTACAAAGATGCAAGTAAATTTTTGTCCGTATAGAAGTATACAATTCACTGGGTCAATTTTAAAAAATTATAGGAACGATCGGTAAGTGATGGGATTTGTCTTGGGATTTTGAGACGTGGCACATTTTCCCGGCTAGCCGGCCCATCTGCTGCAAAGCTCAATTCTGAATTTAGGAACCCGCGCCCGCTTCCCGGTTTCTGGAGGCTTCGCCGCCAAAGGCAAAATTTCAGGCGAGAAACCGGGTTGAGGAATTTAAGTCCTGACGCAGCAGCAGAGGAAAGATTCAGGAGTCCGGCAACTCAAGCATTGCCCGTGCCATCAAGGCCCAACAGCACTTCTAAAGCGAGAGATTGCGCTACGGGCATCTGCCCGAAACAAAATACATAAGGAATACTCGGAGGCAAGTGCGGCAAAAATTGCTCTAAAACGTAGGGACTTCCGTAAATTAACACAGCTTGCAGTTCTCCCGTCCTTAATAATTTCTCAAACCAATCTCGAGCTGCTTCGGTCAAACCAGCACTGCCTCGGAAGCAATTGCCGCGAATGAAAATTTGCAGCAGTGTCGGAGAAAAATGCTCTGCACCTGCATTATCAGCGATCGCCCCTGTGCGATCGTCAATCAGTTGCAATTCGTAACCAAACTGTTCGGGAAGGGCGATCGCCGGAGTCTGTTTGCCCAAAAACTCGCACCCCAAAACATCATCTACAACAATCAAATTCCGCAAAAACTGCTTCTGGGAGGTTTTTTTCTGCACTAAAGGCAGAGAACCACCAAATTTCAAAGAATCTCGCAAAATACCGGCAGCCGTTGCCCTTGCTTCTGGATTGGCCAGCAAACTTAAGTCGATCGACTCGATCGATTCTAGATTCTTGCTCCCCCCCTTAACAAGGGGGGGTTGGGGGGGGTCAGAAATCGGCAAACCCACCTTTATTTTCGCTTTCCAAATTCGCTTGACAGATTCCTTGATTTGTGCTAATGAGATTCGCCCTTGAGTGACAGCTTCGCAGACAGCCAAAATCGCCCCTTCCGGGTCAAGCGGCATCAGCAAAACATCAGCCCCAGCCTCAGCCGCCAAAACAGCAGCTTCATTAGCGCCGTATTTATTGGCGATCGCGCCCATCACCAAAGCATCCGTCACGATCAAACCTTCAAATCCCAACTCTTCTCGCAGCTTCCCAATCAAAATTTTGCGAGAAAGAGTAGCAGGAAACTCAGCATCCCAAGCCGGAATCAGCAAATGAGCGCTCATCACAGCATCCGCGCCCGCCGCGATCGCCTCGACAAAAGGAGGTAACTCAACCTGAGCCAATCTCGCTGGCGAATGCGGCAAAACCGGCAATTCCAAATGAGAATCAACCGCAGTGTCCCCGTGGCCGGGAAAATGCTTAGCTGTAGTCAAAACCGGGTGTTGGCCTGCGCCGCGAATAAAAGCCCCGGCCAATTTGCCGACAATTTCCGGTGTTTCGCCAAAAGCGCGGACGTTAATTACCGGATTGTCGGGATTGTTGTTAACATCAACTACTGGTGCGAGAATCCAATTCAAACCGATCGCCCTAGCTTCGATCGCAGTCACAGCGCCCATTTGTTCGGCATATCGATCGGCTTTACCTGCATCGCGCCGCGCCACTTCGGCAATAGCCATCGGCGGCCCGAACCAAGTCGCCCCCGCAAACCGCTGGCCGACACCTTCCTCAATATCAGCCGCCAGCAGCAGCGGAAACTTGGCCCAAGACTGCAATTGGTGCGATCGAACCGCCAACTCCGCAGCACTTCCCCCCACCAAAATCACACCGCCGACGCCCAACTTTTCCAGATAATAGCGGAGTTTGCTGGCAGTTGGTTCCCATTCGGGATACCGAATTTGGTGGTCGAACAAGCAGCCGGAAGCGCGCACCACGAACATCTGGGCCACCAGTTCTGGTAAGGAAAGATTGTCAATCATTCGATTTTAGATTTTAGATTTTAGATTTTAGATTTGGGAATCGGGCATCGGGCATCGGGCAAACAGGGCAAACAGGGCATCGGGCATTGGGAAGTGGGAATTTTCCCTATCTCCTTCTCTTCCCCTCTTCCTTCTTCCCTCTTCCTTCTTGCTTCAATCGGGACTTTCATCCTCGGTGAATTCTTCTTCGGGATCTAGAATATCCGGTTTGCGATCGGCGGAAAGCTGATTCAGCAGTATCAGCATTTTATCGCCCCGTTCCAAAGAACGGTCTTCGAGAAATATCACTTCCGGTGTCCGGCGCAGTTGCACCCGTTGACCCAACTGGTTGCGGACGTAGCTAGTCGCAGATTTCAAACCCTCCATAGTTTCAGCCTTCGCTTCATCAGTACCGTAGATGCTGACAAAAATTTTTGTATGCTGAAGGTCTCCCGAAACAATTACGTCGGTAACGCTAACCATACCCGCACCTACACGGTCGTCCTTGATTCCATTCAGCAACATCAGGCTGACTTCCCGTTTAATCATTGAAGCTACACGCTCAATGCGACGACTTGTAGCCATAGAAACTATCCCCTACTTTTAGATCGGCCATTTTCATCCCGATTGACAATTGTAGCGCGATCGGTATCGGTGTTATGCGCGATCGGGGAAAAATTAGGATTTGAGATTGCAGCACGTTACAAGGGCTAATGAGCGGAAATTGCTTTACTGTACCTCTTGCAAAAATCCTTTTCATCAATTGATGGAACGGGCAAGATGCCCATTCCACAAGAAAAAAAATTTTGTGGGACGGGCATCTTGCCCGTCCTAATTATTTTTGCAAGAGGTCTACTATCGATCGCACTAAGCTGCGGAGTATTTAAACCATTAACGATCCAGGTAAGGTGCGTCAGCTAGAACACTTACTATACATGGGAAACGCTTATTTACCCTCCGCACCTACTATCCTCCTTTAAACGCCGAACAGCTTATTTGAATTTGGCGAGCGAATTGTTGGCAAAAGTACATCTAGCAATTGGTCTACAACGTGTTTCCAGGTAAATCCATCCGCTACAAATTTTGGGCCGGCAACCCCGGCGCGATCGCAAAATTCCGGCTGTTCTATAATATTTTTCATTAAAGCGATCAAATGTTCTAAATTCGGCATCAGGCGGAATATCTGCCGATCGTTAGAAACACCTTCTTGAAACGTACTTTCGACGTGCCAAGCAAAATCAGGAGTTGTAAAATCATCCGTCGGGCCGCCTTTAGTGCAGATGACCGGCAAGCCACAAGCAATTGCTTCTAATACTGGCAAATTGAATCCTTCTGCTAAATAAGGAGAGATGTAAGCATCGGCGGCTTGATAAAGTTGAGCCATTCGAGCGAAAGTCAATGTTTCTCCCAAGTATGCGATGCGCGGCAAAATTTTTTCTGCTTCCTCAAAGGTCAGTTCGTCTATGTTTTGAGCTATCAAAGAATCCGACCCATATACTGATTCTTCTCCTTTCAATACTAATCTAGCTTCGGGATAAATTTCAACTACAGCGGCGAAAGCTTTCAACAATAAATCGATGCCTTTATTTGGCGTCCCTGCACCAATATTTAAAAACACAAACCCGTCCCATCCTAGCTGTTTTCGCAAAGCTTCGCGTTCCGATTTTGTTACAGGTTTGTAAATATTTGGATCGATGCCACAGGGTATGACAATTGTGCGATCGGGATTCGCACCGCTGCGGATAAATCCGGTTCTCGACCAATGGGAAGGCGTAATAATAATTAGATCGGAGTTGCTGTGTCCTTCACGGAGGGAATCTGCCCCCGTTATTCTAAAGTTTTCGTTGTGTAGAATTCCCCATTCTGTTGTGGCAAACAAGCACGTGCGTTCTGTATTTGAGGGTGTCAAATTGTAAGGTACTGATATCCGTAAGTTAGCGTCTGCTTCTAGAGATTTGGAAGGGTGAGGAATATTTTTGATGGCTGCTTCAGCAGTTGCATCTAACAAACCGATTACTGGCTGCCAATTTTCATCTAGATAGGGGATGTCTTTGTGGAAAATTTCTAAGTTGGGGTATTTCAGCATTTCTAGTAGCTGAAATTGATTGGTGATTGCGTAGGAGTGCGGCAAAAAACGCCAGCCTTCAACAATTAACTTATTAGTCATTTGTTATTCTTTATTCTTTATTTGTTATTTATCAATACTCCGGACAGTTTTTGAGACAGAGGCTGAAACCCTCATTCTACCGTTAGCATTTGATCTCGCTGAGGAGGCCCAAACCCTCATGCTGCCGTTAGTGATTGAAAACTGTCCGGACTATTGATTTATTATTACAAAATTATTGGTTCAAAAGTTGATAAGTCAATTTTTTCTTGTTTTTTGTATGGTAAAATAACTTCAAGCAATCGATCGACTGCGCGCCTCCAAGTAAAATTCTCAGCCACAAAACCCGGGCCCGCAACCCTAGCTTTCGCAGCAATTGCAGGCTGTTCGATCGCCCTTCGCATCAAATCAGTCAAATGCTCCCACTCAGGAGCTAAGATAAATAAGGTTTCCCCCTCAATTGTAACAGCCGTAAATTTACTCTCAATTCGCTGTGCAAAGTCCGATCGCGTAAAATCGTCAGTAGGGCCGCCCTCCGTACAAATTATCGGCAAACCGCAAGCCGCAGCTTCCAACACAGGCAGATTAAAACCTTCTGCAAGATAGGGAGAAACATAAACATCTGCTGCTTGGTAAAACTCAGCTATTTGAGCAAAGGATAGCTGGCTGCCAGTATAAATTAATCTCGGCAAAACTCTCGCTCTTTCGGCATCGTTCAGGACAACTCGGCTGGCTTCGGCAATTTCGTCTCTGGAGGGATAAAGCAGTTCTGAACCTTTTAAAACTAATCTGGCATCTGGATATTTGTCAACTACCGCAGCGAAGGCTTTTAATAAAGGGCGAATGCCTTTGCGATCGGTTTGCCCTCCGATGTTTAAAAATATAAAATAGTTTGACCAGCCGAAGCTTTGGCGCAGCAATTGACGCCGATCGCCCGAGAGAGGATAATAAATCTGAGGATCGACACCCAAAGGTACGACGGCAATGCGATCGCCCTCAACTCCGCTGCGAATTAAGCCGGCTTTTGACCACGCCGAAGGTGTAATAATTTTTGCTTCTGAATTAACGGGGGTTTGTGCGATCGACTTAACCCCCATCCCCTGCAATACTGAACTCGTAACAATCCCCCATTCTGTCGCTGCAAATACCCAAGTTGCCGCGCTGCTGGATGCCGAGAAGTCCCACGGGCAGTACATTCGCAGCGTCACATCCGCTGACTGATTTACCGCAGGGCTGTTAATGCTGCGGAGTAAAGTTTCATTTGGGCGATCGAACAAACTAAATTTTGTCTCCCAAGCAGCGTCTATATAGGGCATATCGCGGTGGAAAAGCTCAATTTGTCCTCGCGGGCGATTCCCTACGGGATAGCTGCGCTTCACGAGCATTTCTAGTAGTTGAAATTGATTGGCTACGCAATAGGAATGACAAATAAAACGCCAGCCTTCAACAATAATCTGCACTTCAAAAATCCCGCTTTAGGAATTAAAAATTAAAATAATCATCAGCAGTTGGTAATTAGCAACTAGCAACCATAAATTACCAATTACCAATTACCAATTACCAATTCCTTACTTCATCACTTGCCAATCCATAATCCGCCACTCTCCATCTTGGCGGATCAAGTCGTAGCGAACGCGGAGGTTTTCGTTGCGGGAAGTAACTAGCCGATCGGCATCGAACACTTCGGCTTTTTCCGCTACTTGGGCTTCTACTTCGGCGCGATCGGGATTAGTCGGATTCGCCGTCACTCCTTTAACTTGCAGCTTGTGTACGTAACGCTGATGCGCGTTGTTTCGCTTTTGAGCGTCTGCCATCAATTGCCAGCGAGACAAAGCCGGTTCTGTCAGAACTTGCTTTAATTCTTCGACAGCGTGGTTGGGGCCCAAAGCCGCTGCTTTCGCCGACAGCCAGCTTTGAACTATTTGTCCCGCTGCTTCCTCAGTGATTGCTCCCGACGCTGGGGCGGCGGCGCTCGGCTCTGGGACTGCGGAAACAGCGGGGATTTCTACGGGCGGTGCTTCCAGGCTGACGGAGGCTTGTTCTCCTTGGAGGGATGGGCCCGAAAGGGCTTGCAGGGCGCTCGCCAACAGACTGAGTATTAACCACAGAATTAAGAGGCTCAGGACACCTGCGACGATAAACAGAGCCAGCCTGTTTCTAGGCATGGACTTGACTTGGGCGGAAATTTGTGCTGCGGTGGTGCGTGCCCGATCGACCAAATCACCTGTTACCTTCTGGCCGATCGCTCCGTTGCGCCCGGTTGAATGTGAGCGCCGGCGCTGTTTGGAGGTCGAGGGTGCGCCTCCCGCCGTAGCTGTCGGGTTAGAAACGACGGAGGCCGCGCCTAGTCCTACCGCCGTTGCCTGGTATTTCAGACCTGAAGCTGCGGTGGAGCTGTCGCTCGGTACGGGGGTCAAGGTGACGGTACTGGCTCCCTGCTTGGCTGCGGGGGGCTGTGGGGGGGCGGGCGGGCGATCGCCCGCTGGTTGCAGCCGCCCCTGGGGCTTGCCGGAGCGAGGCTGCACTACCACCCATTCGTTGGCGGTTTCTGCATCTTGCGGCAGAGCTTCTAGGTAAGCTTGTACTTTCGGGTCAGCAAAGTAATCTTTCAAGGAGACTGACTGGTTTGCCAAGTCGCGGAAGTGGGGAAACACTTCTTCTTGCAGCCAGTGTTCGGCGTACAAGCACAGTCCGGGCAACAAATCGGGAGAATCTTGGGAATGTTCGCGAATGAAGGCGAGGGGTTCTTTTTCCGAACTCAGTTCGAGGGCTCTGCTGGCTTCTTCTGTTTGGCCCAGCAGCAGGGAACACACGGCTTTTTCGAGGTGAACGTCTTGGCGGCGACCGAGCTGCATCAGCATCAGCTTGGCGCGGCGGATCATCGATGGCCCTCTGGCGGCAAATCCTTGGGCTAACAGAGTGTAGACCGAGAGGTAAGTGGCGACTGCGGAGGGGCGGCCGGCTTCGGCTTCAAATAGGGTCTGCTGCTCGCTGCTGGTTAGGTGTTTGCGCAATTGCTGGACGAAGCGGAGGAAGTCTTCTATTCCTAAACCCGATCGGTCGTCTCCCGATCCGTCGATACCGCCCCGTTCTTCGAGCATTTCTCGCAGGATTTGCAGTCCCTGGCGGCGCTCTGCGACCTTTTCTTCGGGAAGGGATAGCAACTCTAAAATGTTGTACGGACGGAGTTTGTATATGTCGGCTTGCATTTCACCCCTCACGCTTGGAAATAGGCTTTCGCGCAGCAGCAGTTCTTGGCCTGCTTCTAACGATTTGGCGGCATTTTCGTACTGACCTTGCTGCCACTGTTCGCGGCCGAGTTCTAGACAGGCAAGGCTTACTGTTAAAACTATATCTGGCCGCACTAGCTGCGGGTCGCCAAAGCGGCCTTCGGCGATCGCGATGCTGCCATTGTTGAGATACGGGCGACCCAGCTTCTGTACGAGTTCGTATTCCCCCAGTTCTTGCAGTACGAGCAGGGCTCCTACGAATTGATTGTCATCGATTTCAATACTTGGAGTGTGGGGGTCGGGAGCATCGTCTAAATCCTTAGACTCAGAGGTAGCGGTTTCTCCTGCCTCGTCTTGCAAAACTGTAGCCGCGCCTGCTGAGGTTTTCGACCTCTGCTTGGCCCAAATTGCCGCTTCCGACTCTCGATCGTAAGTTTTTGCTAAAAAACTGGCATCATAAGCTTTGCGCCCGTCTGAGTCTGACAGAACGGCGCAGGCTTCATCGAGCAATTGTTTGCGGGCGACGATCGCAACTTCGGAATACTCCCTGCGCGGAAGCTGTAAAGTTCGATCGCGGTGAGCCTGCTGCAACTGTTCGGCAGTAGCTTGAATCGGTAGACCCAAAATCCGGTAGTAATCTAGTGGAATTAACACTACGTCCACTTCCCCAAAGCGCTAGCAACTGAATTAGCCTATCTTAGCTAAGGTTGGTTTGTAACAAAAACATTAGTGATAACTTAGTCGGGGTTCTACGGTAATCTGTTCTGCCAGTCCGGGCATTTTGCCCCCGGCCTACCTGATTTTAACAACTTGTGAACTGCTGCACAAAAAATGTTCGACCATTTTCTGCTGCGGTTGTGTCCTCTGTCGGTTTACATTTAGATGTTTACCAAGCCGATCGGGTATTAATTTTTTATGGTTGAACGGACTTTACCAGTTTTTGACGCGCAAGGCGTCAGCATTTCTCGGGATGAGGGCTTGATGCTCTACGAGGATATGGTGTTGGGGCGCTTTTTTGAAGACAAGTGCGCTGAGATGTACTACCGGGGCAAAATGTTTGGTTTTGTCCACTTGTACAACGGCCAAGAAGCTGTCTCTACCGGGGTGATTCGATCCATGCGCCGGGATGACACCGATTACGTCAGCAGCACGTACCGCGATCACGTACACGCTTTGAGCGCGGGCGTACCGGCGCGGGAGGTGATGGCGGAGTTGTTCGGGAAGGAAACTGGTTGCTCGAAGGGCCGCGGCGGTTCGATGCATATGTTTTCGGCCGAACACCGACTGTTGGGAGGCTATGCTTTTGTGGCAGAGGGAATTCCTGTAGCTACGGGGGCGGCTTTTCAATCGAAGTACCGGCGCGAAGCCTTGGGAGATGAAACTTCCGATGGCGTGACTGCTTGTTTTTTTGGCGACGGCGCTGCGAATAACGGTCAGTTTTTTGAGTGTTTGAATATGGCGGCTTTGTGGAAGTTGCCGATTCTTTATGTTGTGGAAAACAACAAATGGGCGATCGGCATGGCCCACGAGCGAGCTACTTCTGACCCGCTAATTTACAAGAAAGCTCATGCTTTTGGTATGGCTGGAGTCGAGGTTGACGGGATGGATGTTTTGGCAGTGCGGGAAGTCGCAAAAGAAGCTGTTGCTCGCGCGCGCGCTGGCGAAGGGCCAACTTTGATCGAGGCTTTGACTTATCGCTTTCGCGGGCATTCTTTGGCAGATCCCGACGAATTGCGTTCTAAGGAAGAGAAGGAATATTGGTTCCCCCGCGATCCGATTAAGAAGTTGGCTGCTGATTTGATCGATCGAACTTTGGCAACTGCTGAGGAATTAAAGGCGATCGAGAATAAGATTCAAGCAGTAATTGATGATGCTGTAGATTTTGCTGAGAAAAGCCCCGAACCCGATCCGAGCGAACTGTATCGCTATATCTATGCTGAAGATTAGTAATTTTTAGCGATAATTTGCGGTTGCAGCCTACAGGATAAAACCTGTAGCTGCACCCATTTAACGCTATAATTGAAGGTATACTTTCTATACGCAAAGAGAGACGGTATGATAAATATCGAGCGCGATAAAATTCAACTCAGCAACAATATGGGTGCAGTTCGAGTCAAAGTCAAGCTAACGAATGCAATTGATGAAGCCTTAGTGCGTCGAGGATTGCTCAATCCGAATCTTTTGCGCGTTTACGAAGCAGAAGCACTGATAGATACTGGTGCAGTACGCACAGCAATTCCTGTAGAAGTTTGCGAACACCTTGGTTTAATAATTCGGAGTCAGGAAATAGCAAAGTATGCTGATGGCAGACAAGAAACAGTGGGCTTAACTGAACCTATGATTATTGAAATCGAAGGGCGGGAGACGATTGAGGCGGCAATGGTTTTAGGGGATATGGTACTAATCGGTCAAACTGTGTTAGAAACTTTAGATTTGCTGGTAGATTGCAAGAATCAGCGTGTAGTTCCAAATCCCGAAAATCCTGAAAGGCCTGTGTTGAGAGTATGAGACTAAATCCAGAGGACACGGCAGTGCCGTTTCCCTACCCCGATTAATTGTAGGGAAACGGCACTGCCGTGTCCTGATTGTGGGTAATTATTAATTCCGATGCTACCGGATTTGATATAACTCGATAATTAATCCGTGTATCCGCGTCAAAATCCGCGTCGTGCTTTCCTTCGGCTATATTTCCAGTGGCATTGGCCGCAACCTTCCCGCTACTTCTACACTCGGCCAATTCGGATCGAATGTCAAATTTTCCAACGTTCCATCGCTGTGAATTACAAACGTATCCTCAATTTTTGCTCCCGACAAACTCGGATTCCAAGCCACAGCCATATTTTCTGCCAAAACATCTGAAGTAGCCGGATTCGCCACAATTTCCCGCGCCAAATATCCGGTAGTTCCGCCTTGATGGTGTTCCCGAATTGCTTGAGGATATCCGTGTTCTTCGTAGGCAGTTTTCAGCGTATCATAAACTGCATTCAGCGATACTCCCGGCCTGCACGAATTCAGCGCGGCGGCTTCAATTTCTCTGACTTGTCGGTGCAACTCTGAATGCTTTTCCCCAAGAAAGTCGAAACTGACAAATCTGGTTAAATTTGCATACAAACCCCATCCTCTCGCGCAAAATACTAACATTGCTTGCCGCCCAATTTGTTCGGCGGTTGCTGTGGCGTGGCGGTACAGCGGCAAACGCCTTTCTCCAGCAACTAATGTCAGGGCTGGATGCAAACCTCTGGTCCACAATGCCTCTGCACCGGCTCCCGCTAGCTGATATTCTGTCCATGTTGGTTTTGCTGCGGAAAGTACCTCTGTCATCGCTTCGCTGGCTAAACGCCCGACTCGCCGGTATCGCTCTAATTCGCTTGACATCATTGTCTGTTTGCGAGACTGTAAAGATGCGATTATTGGCGTTTCTTGGGAATTTGGCCGATCGCTCATGACGTTACCGCCATCAGTTATTTCTTTGACAAAAGCTTCGCGCTGTGCAACATCTGCCCAAGGATAGATGTACATTTGAAAGTTGGCTGGCAATTCTTCATCTTGCAAGCGCTGGGCTTCGATTTCATCGGTGAGAACCCAAGCGTTTTCGGCGGTGATTAATATTTCTGCAACTCCGGTTTCTGCCGTTAGCAATACTGTATGGGAAGCGCCGGCTGTTGCCCAGGCAAACCAGTCTGTGCCGCGCAGGCGAAGGGCGATCGCTTTTGTTTCGGTTAAGGCTTTGCGGATGAATTCGAGTTTGCGATCGACTTCTGGGTTTAATGAGTTTATCATAGATGAAAGTTCGGCAGCGGATTTTGTAACGGATGTAACGGATGTAAGATCGTGTCTGGTGGATTAACCGCAATCTTGTAGGGGCGGGTTTACCAACAATAATTGCCCCTAAAAATGCTCGTCTCGTAAACCCGCCCCCCCACGGTAAATCGCTACAATCTCTAAAATCTAAAATCTAAAATCTAAAATAGATTGACCGTTACTGCTTGCAATTCTTTAGCCTTTTCTTCCGGTAAAGCGTCGTTGGCAAACATTCCGGCGGCTAGTTCGGTTCCTGCTAGATATTTTAGCCGATCGCTCGATCGGTAGGGCGGATAAAATTGGGCGTGCAAATGCGCCTCTGGATGGGGTTTCCCGTCTGTCGGCCCTTGAAACCAAGCCATCAAATAAGGAAACGGGCGGTGCCACAAACCGTCGTATTTGAGGGTGACTGTTTTTAAGGCTTTAGCGAGCGATCGGCGCTGTTTTTCGGTCAAATCGATAAATGTGGCAGCGGGGGCGATGGGCGCAATCCAAACTTCGTAAGGGTAGCGGGCGCAAGCGGGGACAAAGGCGATCGCCTCTTCGTCTAAATAAAGAATTCGCTGTTTGTCAGCAATCTCTTTTTGAATCAAATCTTGCAGCAAACCGCTACTGTTTTTTTGATAGTAAACCGACTGACATTCTAACATCCGGGCTGGCACTGGCGGCACGAACGGATAAGCGTAAATTTGACCGTGGGGATGGTGCAAAGTTACTCCGACTTCTACGCCGCGATTCTCAAACGGTAAAACATATTGAATTTCGGGATTGCTGCCGATAACTGAAGTGCGATCGGCCCAGACTTCTAACAGCAATTCTAAGTGAGATAACTCTAAAGAACCGAGGGAAGCCAGCGGATCTTGAGTAAACACTACCACTTCGCAAATGCCGTGAGCGGGCAGAGTTTCGACAATATTTGCAGGTGCGTTTTTTGCCTGCAAAGTCATCGAGGGAAAGCGGTTGTCAAACACTGCTATATCGTAATCTCCCGGCGGCAATTCTGTCGGAAATTTGGGATTAATTGTAGCAGCCAGCGGGTTGTATTCCGGCGGTGGCATGAATGTTCTTCCCTGGCGGTGGCTGGCGTATGCTACCCATTCCCCCCGCAAAGGATGCCAGCGAAAATGCGGGTTTGCCTGTACGGGTTCGTTGCTGGGACTTACTGCCGCGATGCCTTCTGGGATTGGGTAGCGGCTGTAGAGTGTCAGCGGGCGGCCGTCTGGTTTTCGCAATATTTGGGAGTGCATTTTTTTGGGCGCGCGATCGGTTTTGAGAGATTATAGAATTCTAACTTCCTGTTTGGAAAACCCGCCCCTATCTAAAGTCGCAAATTGTCGTAATCTCAAATCCGGTGACATCGAAATTATACTACAGAGATCGGACAGGAAACTCATCACCTTACCATCTTTCAAGTTTTTGCAACAGAATCAATAATTTTTCGAGTTAAGACTGCAATGCTTTTAGCCGTGCTCGAAGTTGGGCGATTTCTTGCGCCATATCTAGAACCATTACCGCTCCTACGAGATTTAATCCTAAATCCTGACGCAACCGTTGGATTTGACCAATGCGCGCAATTTCCCGCGCGTGCAGCATTGAGCCGATCGGCTCAATCAATCCCACTTGCACAAATTGCTCAATCACGGTTGTTGAAGTTTCCGTCACGAAAGCTGCATATTCAAACGTATACAGCCGATCGCCATTTTCGGAAACAACCGTAGTGGACAAGCTAAATTCGCTCATAGTGTCACCTCTTCTATTGCAGAACGCGGGTTAAAACTGCTACTCGCCTTAATCTTTTCATAGCAATCCTGTTCGATTTCACTCAACTCCTTCGGAGAAACGATCTGAAGTTTCACAATTAGATCGGTGCGATCGCCTTTGGGTAATATCCAACCCTTGCCGCGCAGCCGCAGCAATTGCCCGCAACTCACCCCTTTCGGCACAGTCATCATCACACCCCCCTCTGGCGTTGGCACTTGGATTTGAGTACCTAAAACAGCTTCATCTGGGCGAATAGGAACCTCGCAACTTAAATTATCACCCGAAAACTTAAAAAATAAGTGGGGAAATAGTTCAATTGTTAGATACAAATCGCCTCGCTGTTGAGAAAAAGGGCTGACGCGACCTTTTCCTTTAATCCGAATTCGACTGCCTGATTTAGCACCTGCGGGAATGCGAACGTTAAGGGTTTCATCGTCCAACTGCAAGCGTTTTTGGACGCCGTGAAATGCTTCTGAAAGCGAAAGCGCGATCGCCGCTTCAGTATCAGGTGCAGGTGCTTGAGTGCGAAATCCCGCAAAATCATCAGCCTGATTCGAGGTGCCGGAATGAGTTTGTCGCGATCGGCTTTGGCCGCCGCGACCCAGCAAATCCTTGAGAAAATCATCAAAATTGCTGTACTCGTCGAAATTGGTGGACGGATCGAAATCAAATCCCCCGGCATTCGTGCTAGTTCCTCTCGGAGGAGCACCGCCAGCTCCTGCTTGCTTCCAGTGCTGCCCAAATTGGTCATACTTGCTGCGCGTTTCAGGATTTGATAAAACCTCGTTGGCTTCATTCAAATCTTTGAACTTATCCTCAGCTTCTGGATTGCCGGGATTCACATCAGGATGATGTTTGCGGGCAAGTTTGCGATATGCTCGCTTGATTTCTTCAGGAGTTGCAGTTTTGCTGACTCCCAGAATGGTGTAGTAATCTTTGAAGTCGGTTGCAGTTGGCATGATTTAAGTAGAAGGAAGAAGGAAGTTCGGCAACGGATTTTGTAACGGATGTAACGGATGTAACGGATGTAACGGATTTCAGTCCGATGGAAGAAGGAAGAAGGAAGAAGGAAGAAGACATACACAGCGACATTTTGAGTGATTCGTATTTGATGTTTAATTAGGTGGATTTATTTATCAATCAAAATCTGATAATGCAGTCAAGAACCTCAAAAATAAACCTCTTGTAAAAATAGCCAGAACGGGAAAAATGCCCATCTCATTTTTTTATTTCTTGTGGGATAGGCGTTTTGCCCGTCCCACAAATTAATTAAAAGGACTTTTGCAAAAAGTCTAATAGGTCATGCGCGTCAAAATACTCAATCTTTTTTGATGCTATCAATTCTTTGTTGGATCGTCACCAACCTGAACGATTAACTTGCCAAAGTTTTCCCCTTGCAGTAAACCAATAAAAGCGTGGGGTGCGTTTTCCAACCCTTTTACAACGTCTTCTCTGTACTTCAGTTTGCCTGCCTGTAACCACTGAGACATATCATTGATAAACTCTTCGTGACGCTGCTGGTAATCGCCAACCAGAAACCCTTTGATCAGCGCACGTTTAACCAGTAGAGGCATCAGATTAGGGCCGGGAGGTGGAGTTTCGGCATTGTACTGGGAGATTAAACCTACTAAAGGAATTCTGGCTCCCAGATTAATCTGTTGCAAAACTGCTTCGAGAATCGGGCCCGCCGTATGATCGACGTACACATCAATTCCATTGGGACAAGCAGCTTTTAATGCTGAATTTAGGTCTTGAGTTTTGCGGTTGATGCAGGCATCAAATCCTAATTCATTCACAACGTAATCGCATTTTTCATCACTGCCAGCGATGCCTACTGCCCGACAACCCTCGATTTTGGCAATTTGACCGACAACTGCACCAACAGCACCAGAAGCAGCAGAAACCACGACAGTTTCGCCGGCTTTCGGCTTGCCAATATCTAGCAGTGCAAAATAAGCGGTCATTCCGGGCATTCCGGTAATGCCTAATGCGTAAGAGATTGGTACTTGACTGGGGTCGAGTTTTCTCAAGGTTTCGGCTTTGGCGATCGCATAATCTTGCCAACCGCCATATCCCAGCACGAAGTCTCCTGCTGAAAATTGGGGGTTGTTTGATTTCACTACTTGGCTGACAGTGCTCCCCACCATGACTTCGCCTAACTTTGCCGGACTTGCATAGGACTCGCGATCGCTCATTCGTCCTCGCATATACGGGTCAAGGGACAAGTAAATGGTGCGGTTGAGTATTTCTCCTTCCCCCGGTTCTGGAATTGCCGTTTCAACTAAGGCAAAATTACTCTCTTTGGGTTCTCCAGTCGGGTAACTTTTAAGCAGAATTTGTTGGTTCATTGACTCAGACATGGATGCCTCCTTTATTGATAGATTGCCCGATCGATCGAACATCGGAAGAATTCGCCTTCAGACTCAAAGCGATCGCTCCCCAAAAACCAGCCTACCCGAAGACGAGTCGGGATTGTGTAGCCGTCAAAGGTACTGCTTTCCTCGACAATTCCCCCAAAATCTACGTAGTGAAAGGCTTCACCTTCGGGATTGCCCCAGCGATCGATTTTGGCTTGCTCCAACATTCCCCGATCGCTAACTGTGAGGGTGAGTTTGGCAGGTTCGCCGAGGGCTGTGAAGTTTGCTTGTACCTGTGAAGCGTTCAACTCTGTCCAGGAGATGTCGGGATTGCAGAGAATGGAAGGCAGCAGCATCGACTCTACTTGAACTCGGCCCACACTAGAGCGGGTGATATCAGCACCAGATGCCTGCATTACGGGAAACAGTCCGAGGATTTTCCACTGCGACTCGCCAACACCATCCACAATGCGATCGCATCCCCAAATCGGCAACCCCTTCGCCCAAGTCGTCGCCCGCCAGATCATCCCCCGATCACCGTAGATAACTTCTTCTCCCTTGAAGGGATGCCATTTTTGATCGAGTTTGATTTCACCGTGCATCCACAATCGAACGGCGGATGCGAGGGGTGTATTAGGGGCGATCGCATTCTCCAAATAGCGACGGGCTAGATTCGGAAGATTGATTAATGATTCAGGATTGAAGGGGCGATCGCTCTTCGGTGCTGATTCCCACAAATCGTCTAGAGAAATTTCTGGGATTTTAGTCATGTTTTTAAAGGTTTAAAGGGCAAGATACAGCACTTGGCGGTGAAGGTTTGGTTAAAAATACGATGTATGTTACTGGTTAAAAGCTTTTGGTTATATCATCCAGAATAGCGATCGCATCATATATATATATGTATCCGCAGGCGGATATTCTGATTGCCCATCAACTCAACAATCTAATCGCAAGAAGCAGAAGCGCAACTATCAGCAAGCCACCATAGATATTGATAAGGCGATCGGCGAACCACTTGGGCAAGCAGGAAATGTCGATGACTTGACCGTTAAAGTTGGCTATAGGCGATCGCTAAGCTGTTGTGCATTTAATTTGTATGTTGAGGGCGGGCAGGATGCCCACCCCACAAGAGGAAAAATTTATTTGACTATGCAATTTAAATGCGGATTAGCTTATTTCACCCAAAAACAAATATTCTCAAATGATTTGATGTGTTTTATAGGGCGATCGCCGATCACCTCTCCGAACTTAACAACGAAGCCAACTATTTTTGCTTGCTTAATCTCTGCTATAAACAGATAACTTAAACGGAGCGATCGGGTCGGTGTAACGGTTCTAATCAGCGGCAGCAGAGAATTTAAAACGAAGTAGGAAGACTACCGTCAGTCCTCTGTATTTGAGCTGTTATCTGTCAGTTTTTGGATTGTAATTCAGAACCAATTTATTAAGACATTTTATCTTAGGATTGGAGCCAATTTTGCAAGATATTAATTACCACTGGAGTAAAGGGTTCCATCTGCTCCAGTTGGGGTTGTGATAGTTCATCGATTAACATCTTTAACAAGTCTTCATCTTCTAAGCCTTCATCGGGATTTATACCGTTTGTCAACAATAAGACATTGGACAATTGCTTGCGTTTTTCTATCAGGGCACGGTTGTTTTTTTCACGATCGCCCAAGTTTAAGACTTGAATTGTCACGGTTGCCCGATCGCTCAAACCTTCTACCCGACCACTAATTTTGAATCGAAGCTCTGTCTCACATTCTGTCATCAGGGGAGTTAGGGGTAGGTACTTAGATTTATGAGCATCGCCGCATTGATGAGGAGTATTACAACTGGCGACAATATTTGAAAAATCGAGCGTGCGTGTGGGATTCTGGCTTTGAGCTTCTATATGCTCATTATGGCAAGCATCAATGTCTTGGATTCGTTGGCAGCAATAAGCGCAAAGATAGAATTGTTCTTTGAGTACATGGCCTCGAATAGTTGCACGAATGCTTTTACCCTCTTCTGTGCCGTCTAAGTCTGCGTACTTTTTATGAGGGTTTTTTCGTTTCCAAACTGTTAAATAGGGCGGTTCAGTTCCTTTAATAATTGTTCTCATGACGCAATTCTTGTTTGCGAAGTAGTAGTTTAGCTTTGACCAATTCGAGGTGATTGGGAGTTGCAGATAATTCCTCAGTTAATTCTGCAAGTAGTTGTTTAGCCTCAGTTAGCTTTGAGTCTTGTATAGCATCCAGTAAATCGTTCAGTTCAGTATCAATTTTCTCATTACGGATGCTGGTATCCATGACATCTAGTAAGACAGTATTAGCATCTTGCCCATACTGAGAGGGCAATTGGCGCAATTCACCATTTGTTAAGGTGTAAACCAAAACATTCTTACAGTCACTGATCACCAGAGGTGAATGGGTGGTAAGCACAAATTGACAATTTGGGAAAGTTTCGATTAGGCGATCGCATAAGCTACGTTGCCAAGAGGGATGCAGATGCAAATCTACTTCATCAATCAAGACAATGCCATCGCCGGTTAGGGGGTTATCTAGGGCGGGATTCAGCATGGCTAGACGGCGAGCGATATCACCGACTAGAGCCATGAGGGATTTTTCGCCTTGGGAAAGTTGGGTAACATTAAGGGTTTCACCGTTTTTGTCGATCGCCATGTAGAGGCGAGGTTTACGACGGACTCTAAGGTTGTCCATGCGGGGCATAAATCGGTGAATGGCGGTACGAACTGCGGTTAATTGCCGATCTTTTGCTGAGGCATTACGTTCGTTTAAGCGTTGCCATACATCTTGATTGGTTTCAGCTAGTAGTCTTAGTTCCTTCAGAATGTCTTCAGGAATTACTGATTCATTTTCGCTATCTTCCCGCTCCCGAAACCATTCAAAAAAGCGACGAAAGTCAACACCCTGAATTAGAGCGTTATCGTAACCATCTAGTTGCAAAAAGGTATGTTTAGTTCTAATTTTTAGTGGAATATCCAGTACGCTGCGCTCGACAGGATAAAACGCTATCAGGGGCAGGCTAGTTTGGCCATTGTCAGTGAGCGCACTGCGGTAGTGATGGGCTAGTCGGGTGCAGTCTAGTAACTGACTGGTATATTGGGTATTACGCCCTGTTCGGGTTTTGGCTAAAGTCCACTGAAAGCGATCGCCTGTCTCACTTTTATTCGGATTGGCTGATGAGCCAAGGGAATCACAGATTTCTATTTCAATTGCAGCAGTGTTGGCACTATTGAGGATAGCATCTTCGCGGATCGGATTACCGCTCCCTTTTTCTGTGCGTAAACGGGCAATAAACCAACTGAGGGAGGTAGCTAAGGCTTGCAGAATAGAGGTTTTTCCACTACCGTTATTACCGACCAAGATGGTAATGTTACTAGGATTTTTCTCTGTGGGAGCTAGGGCGATTTCTAGGTTTTCAAATAGCCCGATATGATTTAAAGTAAACCGTTTAATTTCCATATCGGTAAATCTCAATCCTTTGAGGTATGTGGCAGTAACGATAGTATCTCAGGCGGTGCTTAAAGCCACTGTTGAGATAATGTCCCTATGATCTCAAAAATACTCCATATAGCCAACTCTACTCCTAAGAATTAGACAGACGTTCTGGATTGACTTCGCAGCCTTACCACCAAACAGATCGCCATCAGTATCACTGCGGGTACTGGCGGGTAGGGTAAAAAGCCACTGAGGGCGATCGCCCCACCACTCTTTCTTCTAAAGTTTGCTGTAGGCGATCGCTATTTCACCCAATAACAAATATTCTCAGATGATTTGATGTTTTAGAGGGCGATCGCTTCTTGCTGTAGTTTAGACTAAAAATGAGCTCATCTAAAAGTAGCTGCCTTTGAATATAAGGCAAGCTGTTGCTCAAAAACTC